>JAVROZ010000705.1:0-2521 GCA_032162485.1 Mycobacterium sp. | reverse complement strand
GACCGCGGGCTGTTTGCCTTCGAAGTACCGCCCGCGGTCATCGTGGGCACGCCCATCAACGTTCAGCAGATCCGTCGGGAACGCATCAAACCGGCCGTAGATGGGCAGGAATGGACCAGAGCCGCTACAGAGGCCGCCAACGGCTTAAACGTCCGGACCCGCTGAGTCAGGTCTCGGGGTTCAACAGCACCGCGGAATCAAAGCAGGTGTGATCGCCGGTGTGGCAGGCTGCGCCGACCTGATCGACGGTCAACAAGACGGTGTCACCATCGCAGTCCAAGCGCACCGAGTGGACGTGCTGGGTGTGCCCGGAGGTCGCACCTTTAATCCACTGTTCACTGCGGGATCGCGAAAAATAGGTAGCCTCACGGGTTTCCAGGGTTCGGGCCAGGGCCTCGTCGTCCATCCAGGCGACCATCAACACATCGCCACTGCCACGTTCCTGCACGACGGCCGCTATTAGGCCGTCAGCGTTGCGCTTCAGCCGCGCAGCAATATCGGGGTTCAGCGTCATGGCGCGGAAATCCTTACCGTGATGTTTGCCGCGGCCATCGCGGCCTTCACCTGTCCGATGGTCAGCTCTCGGAAGTGAAAGACGCTGGCCGCCAGCACTGCATCGGCCCCTGCATCGACCGCGGGCGCGAAATGCTCCACCGCCCCGGCACCGCCGCTGGCGATGACCGGCACCGTGACGGCCGCCCGGACGGCACGCAGCATAGCGAGGTCGAACCCGTTCTTGGTGCCGTCGGCGTCCATCGAGTTGAGCAGAATCTCTCCCACACCCAGGTCGGCACCTCGGGCCGCCCACTGGACGGCGTCGATGCCGGTGCCGCGACGGCCACCGTGGGTGGTGACTTCCCAACCCGACGGCGTCGGGGCCGAACCGGCGGGCACCGTCCGCGCGTCCACGGACAACACAATGCACTGCGAACCGAATTGCCTTGCCATTTCGGCAAGTAGGTCGGGCCGTGCGATGGCGGCAGTGTTCACCGAAACCTTGTCGGCCCCCGCGCGCAACAACACGTCGACGTCAGCCACGGCACGCACCCCGCCGCCCACCGTCAGCGGGATGAATACCTGCTCGGCGGTGCGGCGCACCACGTCAAGCATCGTCGTCCGCCCCGACGAGGATGCGGTCACGTCGAGAAAGGTGAGCTCATCGGCACCCTCGGCGTCGTAGGCGGCAGCCAGTTCTACCGGATCACCTGCGTCCCTGAGGTTCTCAAAGTTGACACCCTTGACGACGCGTCCGTCATCGACATCCAGGCACGGGATCACCCGCACCGCCAGGCCATCGTCGGAGTGCATCTCAGTAGTCCTCGGGTTGCCCGGTGCTGCGCAGGATGTCGAGGATCTCGGCGTGCACTCCCGGTGCCGCGGCGAGCGCGGAGCGCGATGCCGGGGTCCATGGTTCGCCGGCCAAATCGGTGACGATGCCGCCCGCGGCCCGCACCAAAACGACTCCGGCGGCGTGATCCCACACATGGCTGCCGAAACTTATTGCGCCACCCAGGATTCCATCGGCCACGTAAGCGAGGTCGATGCCGGTGGAGCCGTGCATCCGTAACCGCGATGACAGCCGGCTGAGGTTCTCCAGCACCGCCACGCGGTACTGGCCCGGAAACCGGCCGCGCGAGTCGGCACTGAATGAGCCGGCGCCCACGAGCGCGTCGGCCAACTCGGCGCGTGCCAGCGACGGCTGCGGCACACCGTTCTTCATCAGCGGTCCGCCGGCCACGGCGGTGTACCGATGGCCGGTGAACGGTAACCAGGTCAGGCCGACGACCGGTTCACCGTCACGCAACAGGCCCAACAGGATCCCCGCCATCGGCGACCCGGCCGCGTAGTTGAAGGTGCCGTCGATCGGGTCCAGTACCCACACCCACGGCGATCCGACGTCGGCGCCACCGAATTCCTCGCCGTGCACCTCGATGCCGGTGGCCCTGACCAACGCGTCGACGACCTGACGTTCGATGGCGAGGTCTACCGCGGTGGCAAAGTCGTTGCCCTTCTTGCTCACCGCTGACTCCGCTCGATGGCCGGCCAAGAAGGGCTCGACCGCGTCATCGAGGACGGCCGACGCGGCGGCCGCCAGTGCAGCTAAATCCATTACGCCGCTACTCTCGGACCGCATCGAGCGCCTGCGGCAACGTGAACCGCCCGGCGTAGAGCGCCTTGCCCACAATCGCGCCTTCGATCCCCTGGCCGGTCAGTGTCGCGATGGCGCGCAGGTCGTCGAGGCTGGAGACGCCGCCGGAGGCGATCACCGGCGCCTCGGTCCGCTCGGCGACCCGCGCCAGCAGGTCCAGGTTGGGTCCGCCCAGGGTGCCGTCCTTGGTGACGTCGGTGACGACGTACCGGGAGCATCCTTCGGCGTCGAGGCGGTCCAGCACCTCCCACAGGTCGCCGCCGTCGGTCTCCCATCCGCGTCCGCGCAATCGGTGTGCACCGTCAACGATCTGAACGTCCAGTCCCACGGCGACCTTGTCGCCGTGCTCGGCGATCGCCCGGGCGCACCACT
>JAVROZ010000704.1:0-5632 GCA_032162485.1 Mycobacterium sp. | reverse complement strand
GCAATTCCCAATGACAGGAGGGCTAGCCACCGTGACGGTGGATTACGCGCCGGCGGCGCCACCGGCGTCCACTCTGGTGGGACAGGTTGCGGTGGAGGCACATTGGACACGCGTGGATCGTATCGCTCCTCGCCAAACGCGCCAGTCACTCTTTCCAGGACGGGAATCCGTCATTGAGTAGTGCATTGACACCTTGTTGGAGGCTTGAGATTCTGCCGAGCTTTCCGCGATTCGGTCACCGACCCGGATCGGCAGCCTCGCCGTCAGACAGCAGAATGCGCCGAGTCGCAACCGGTTTGCCGTCGACGTGTTTGATCACGGCTGGCGTGGGTGGCGCAGCAATGATGCGTCCTTGCACCGGTGCGCCATTTCTTACTGTCGGTCCGACGATGCGTTTGGTGTCGGGCTTGGCGTCGCTGGCCGTACCGCCAGCGCCTTGCATCGCCCCCGGCGGCATCATCGGCATAGCGCCCATCGCCCCACGCTGAGCTGTCGCTGGCTCCGTTGCACTTGGCGGCGTCGGCGATGCCGCCTGCGAAGATGCGGGCACGGTACCCGCTGACGGAGTCGGCGGTGGTCCCAGCATCGCCGTCGGCGCGGTTTCCTCGATGCCTCCACCGGCACCCCCACCGCCGCCGCCAGTTTCCGAGAAGTTGCCGCCTCCACCGCCGAGTTCGTCCTCGGCGTCTGAGAACTCGGCGGGGTCGACGTGACCCGCGCCAGCGCTCTGCTGCATCATCCCCATGCCCGCCTGCATGGCCTGTTGGCCGGCCTGAGCGAGCTGTTGGGGGATTTGGCTCAGCGGCTGCAACACACCACCGAGGACGCCGGCAATCCCGCCCGCAATGCCGGAGGCCATCTGCGGCATCTGCTGCAACATCTGGGACATCTGCCCCGAGCCGCCGACCCCGGCAAGCTGCGCGGCCGCTTCATCTTCATTGGCCGGGAATTTGGCCAGCGCATCGGTGGTCTTGGCCTCGCGCTCGTCATGTCCGGCTTGCGCTTCGCCGTTGTCACTGGCGTCACCGGCATTGGCGGCTGCGCCCAGCGCTCTGAGCAGCTGGCTGATGTTGGAACGCCCTGTGGCCAACTGATCGGGTGTAATCATTGGCGGCGGTGATATCCCCATCAGCTGCGAAAGCTGGTCGAGGATGATGCGTAGCTCGTCGTCCCCGCTCATTGCGTCCTTCCGCCTACGGTGTCCGGCGCGGCCGCGTCTGACACCTTGCGAGGGAGCCGAAAACCCGGAGCACGCGTCATTTCTTCATTGGGTTCGGGTCTTGGGTGACCGCGTTGTAACGGTTCATCATGTCTGTGTCGGGTATGAACGTGCGCCCGGAATCATTGCCGTAGATCTGGGTGAAAAGGTTGCGCAATACCCGGTTGAGGGCAGCATCGTAATCACCGGATTCCACATGAGTTCCCCTGCCTAGCAACTCATCTGGACTTCCGATTCGCCCGTCGATCAGGTACTGCGGCGGAATCTCTTCGACGCGTTGTCCGGAAGCGATTACAGCGTTGAGGATCTCACGGTCGGCTCGACCAATCGACATGTTGGGCAACGGATGATCCGTTGGCAGTGATGCCCCCAGGGGACCTGACCCCACCACATCGTTCTCGAGTGCCTGACCGATGATTCCGATCCCTGAACCGGCGTAGGCGCCGACCCCCGGAACGAACGCTGCCGCCGCACTTAGTGTTCGGAGGCTCAACTCGTACGCAGTCTTCCTGCGGTCGTGTTCGGTGCGCTGGGCGGTTTCCTCGGCCGTGTGCTGATTTTCTGCGTCGGCTTGGACCGCATTGTGGATGCCGGAGTTCACCAACCCGCGCAGGGTCATCGCGTCGTGCAAGTTGGCGTTGTAACTGTCCATGTTGGGCGAGTGGCCTGCGAGTGCCTGGGCGTAGGCACCCTCGGCGACAACTGCCCGGCTGTCAGCAAGTCCGTTGAAGTAGTCCGATGCCACTCTGTCGCTACTGAGCACCGAGAAGATTCCTTTGGCGACGGGCATCCTGCCGCTGTCGTTGTCTTCCCCGTACGCATCGGCGGTGTAGCCGAATTCTGCTAGGTCGCCCTGTGTCCCAGCAATGTTGCTGATGTAGGGCCCCAAGCCGTGCGCCATGCCCTGGACCAAGCTCGGGTTTACCTCGCCCAGAGTGTGGTTACCGGGAAGATGCAGCAGTTCTGGTTCGTGCGAGCCGACGTAGGAGCCGTAGGCGCGAGCAGTTTCGCCGGCAAGGCTCGCTTCGGGACCGTGAGCCGCGGCTTCAGTCCAATCAAACAGTGATGCAACCGATCTCCCCTTGTCGAGCCAGAAGTGGTGAATCACGTTCTGTAGGAATGTGTCATGGTCGGGGCCCGTGAGTGCGTCGTGCACCACTTGGTGGTCGGGCGACACTGCCGCAAGCATATTGCCGACGATCGCCTCAAAAGCCATGTCGCGCAACCGGGTTTGGGCAGCATCTGCCGGTTTGGATTGACCGAACGTGGCATCCATCATCGCCGATGCTCGTCGGATCATTCGGCGATCGAGGTCGGTGTTTGTCTGGAAGGAAGGATTCCCCTGTTTGACGATATCGGCGATGATCCTCATGGGGTCGTTGCTTGCCAACCACGACCCCACCACGAAATCGTTGTACGGCAACCACGGTGAGTCGAACGCTCGCTGCACGCTATCGGGCAGTTGTGCCGCCCCACCCTTCAATGTGTCGGATCCTTGTTGGCCGCCAGGCTTGAGTTCGGTTTTCGGAAACAAGATGCAGGGGTTGCTCATCAGCTGCCAGGAGTTGGCGATCATCTGCCGTTGGTCGCCGAGGCGTTGCTCGGCTGTCTGCAGATCATTGATCGACATGCCGTGCTGCTGAGCCTGCAACTGACTCAACACGGAGGCCTGTGCTGCTGATAGCGGCACCTTCCCGGCCCGCTGTTCAGCGGTGATCGAGTTCAACACTTGGTTGACTCGAGACGCCGCACCTTGGTCACCGGCGAGCGCAGCGTGCACGTCTCGTTCCGATTGCTCCGGTGACTCGGATTCTTGGCCGGCCAGACCCACGACGGGTGCCGAATCGTATCCGTCCTGAGCTCGCATCCGCGTCATCAGATGATGCAAGAGCTCGGAATACATGTCGCGGATGTGCCCGACCAGTTTGAGGGCGGTCGAAGTCTTGCTAATGGCCTGCTGCTCGAGGTCGGCAATGTGCTGACCAATCACCGCTGACTGCGCGGCAGAAAGATGGCCCCAGCGTTCGGACTCGATCGCTTCACCGACCTTGCGGTCGATGATCTCCAGCTGACCCTCCAGAGCCCGGGTCTGGCCCGCGGTCGCTCGCTGTGCCTCGGCCAGAACCGCTGCCACCCGCTCCAGATCGACCGCAATCTCGGATAGCTGCACCGCCTGCACACCGAGCGATCGGGTAGCGCGCTGCACCTCGGCGGCGTCGTTGATCGGATGATCACCGTTCTCGCGGTTCCAGGATGCTTCGAAGCGACGACGTGCTTGCTCGAACGCGGCGTCAGCATCGTTCGTTCGCTGGCCTGCGTCGTGAAAAGCCTGAGCCAGAAACGAAATCTGGGCCGGGCGGCCCCCCTGAAGTGTTCGGTTGATGGCCCAAGGGTCGCCGCCGGCTTCAGCAATCAAACGCCGAACGCTTATGTAGCGGAGTCGCACCGCACCGCTCGAACACTCGTCGCGTTGCTCTCATCCCTATCGGTGAACGCACCGGCGGCCAGGTGCGCGTGGGAACTGACCCCGGTAAGTGTCGCCGCATTGCCCAACAGAGCGCGCACGTGGCGAGCCTGTACGGATCCCGTCGCGTCGTGAAACGCCTCGGCTGCGGCAAAGTCGCCGAACATCTGCGGCGGGAGTGATCGACTCGAGAGGTGGTCCGCCGCCTGCTGCGCGTGCATACCCGCGCGGTGGGATTCGCGCCCACCCGCGCGCAGCAATTCGGCGTCGACGAACACCCCAGTCTTCCTTTCACCCTCGAATCTTCAGGGCGACAAGCGATCCCAATATCGGATTCTCGCGAGGCTAACGTCCGGCTGAATGACCCGCAATTCACCCGCGAGCCAGGCCGCCGCGCCGGACCGGAATGCAGGATTCACGTCTCTGGGCCGCAGCCGCAGCCGGCGGTGGCGGCGCCTTAAGCGGCGGAAAGTCGAGCGGCTATTCGCTCCGGTCCAGCAGATCTGACGAGCCCAAGACTCGCTCCACCTGGACCTCGATGACCACCCGTCGCGGGTTCGCCCGCGGGGTGCGATACCGCTGCGCGTACCGCAGTTCGGCGTCGCGAATAGCGTCGATGTCTTTGTTCACTACGGCCCGACCCTCCAACGACAGCCACCGGGCACCGTCAACCTGGCTGAGCACGGCGAGACCGCCGCGATCGGCGTTGACCGCCTTCTGGGAGCCGCCGGTGGTGATCACTCTGGCGATGTGGGTCTTGGGGTCGAAGGTGAATCCCACGGCCACCACATGAGGCGAATTGTCGACCCGCAGCGTGGTCAACATCGCCAAGTGGCGTTCGGAGAGAAACGCCAGCGCGTCGTCGGTGAGCCGCGTAGTGGTCTTGGCCATCGCCCTCCACGCTAGCGCAGGCAATAATCACAGCCGTGGACGACACGGGCGTTGGGCCGGTAGTAATTCTGGGGGGTCGCAGCGAGATCGGCGTTGAACTCGCGCGGCGCCTGGCCCCCGGTGCCACGGTGGTCTTGGCGGCACGCAACGCAGACCGGCTCGCCGACGAAGTGGCGACGGTGCTCGAAGCCGGTGCCGCCGCCGTGCACACCACGGAGTTCGACGCTGACGACCTCGCCTCCCACGGCCCCCTCGTCGACTCGATCGTCGCCGAGCACGGCCCCATCGGCACCGCGGTGCTGGCCTTCGGCATCCTGGGCGACCAGACTCGCGCCGAAACCGACGCGGCCCATGCCGTGGCCATCGTGCACACCGACTACGTCGCCCAGGTCAGCCTGCTCACTACGCTGGCGACCGTCATGCGGACCGCCGGGCGGGGATCACTGGTGGTGTTCTCCTCGGTCGCCGGGGTGCGGGTGCGCCGCGCCAATTACGTCTACGGTTCGGCCAAGGCCGGACTGGACGGGTTTGCCAATGGATTGGCCGATGCGCTGCACGGCACCGGGGTGCGGTTGCTGATTGCTCGGCCGGGATTCGTCATCGGGCGGATGACGGAGGGCATGACGCCGGCGCCGCTGTCCAGCACGCCCGAGCAGGTCGCCGCCGCAACCGCTAAGGCACTGGCCAAGGGTCGACGCAGCGTCTGGATCCCGTGGGCCCTGCGGCCAATGTTCTCCACCCTGAAACTGCTGCCGCAATCCGTCTGGCGCAGGATGCCCCGATGATCGTCGTGGTGGGCATCGGTGCCGACGGCATGCCGGGCATCTCGGCGGCATCCTATGCCGAATTACATAGAGCGACAGTAATTTACGGGTCTAAGAGACAACTCGAACTGATCGACGACACCGTCGGGGCGCGGCGTCGCGAGTGGCCCTCGCCACTGCTGCCGGTTCTAAAGAAATTGCTTGACGACGCACCGCAGGACATTCATGTCGTCGCCAGCGGTGACCCACTAACACACGGAATCGGCGGCACCCTGATCCGGCTGTTCGGCGCCG
>JAVROZ010000703.1:0-3172 GCA_032162485.1 Mycobacterium sp. | reverse complement strand
AAGTGGTGGGGTCAACACTGGCCGGAATGCGACAGGTTCTCCTATTCTGGAGGGGTTGCCGGTGCGCATCAGCTCGCGAAAGCCGGGCAGGTCGCATTGCCATGCGACGGCGGGCGACGCGGGGCGGAACACGGACAATTGGTGCCACTGGCCGCGGTACCGCACAGAGGCTAGGAGACTAGTGTCAGCTCGGATTACAGCGCTGCGGCTCGAAGCCTTCGAGCAGCTCCCCAAGCATGCGCGCCGCTGCGTCTTCTGGGAGGTCGACCCGGCGACCCTCGGCAAGGATGAGCACCTCGCCGACCCGGAGTTCGAAAAAGAGGCGTGGCTGTCGATGGTGATGCTGGAGTGGGGCTCGTGTGGGCAGGTCGCGACCGCGGTCCCCGACGAACGCAGTCAGGCCGAACCACCGTGCCTGGGTTACGTCTTCTACGCCCCGCCGCGAGCGGTGCCCAGGGCCCATCGGTTTCCCACCGCACCGGTGTCTGCGGACGCGGTGCTGTTGACCTCGATGGGCATCGAGCGCGGGCAGGCCGATGACGATCTGCCACACGGGATGCTGGCCGGGGTCATCAACGAGTTGGTCAGGCGCGGTGTTCGGGCGCTGGAAGCCTTCGGCCGCACACCAGCGGCTAACGAGCTGCAGCAACCGGCGGATGCCGATGTCCAACCGGTGTTGGAAGCACTCGGGGACTGTTCGGTCGAGAATTGCGTCATCGCGGCAGACTTCTTGTTGGACGCGGGTTTCGTCGTGGTGGCTGCACACCCGTACTTTCCGCGGCTGCGCCTCGAGCTGGACAAGGGGCTCGGCTGGAAAGCGGAGGTCGAGGCGGCATTGGAGCGCCTGCTGGAAAATGCCCAGATGCAGGAACCGGTGGGGGCGTCGTCGGCCGGCAACGCGCTAAAGGCTTTGGAGGCAGGGGATGTGGCAGGGGATTTCGCGGGGGAGTGCCAAGCCCAAGCGGGTTAGGAGCCGGTGATCCTGCTGGCTCGCTCCACGGACAACTCGTGGGCGAGCAATTCGGCGAAGGTGAAGGTGCCGGTGGGCCGGTCGTTCTTGCCCAACAGGTAGAGACGCTTCACCGCAGCGAGCATGCCTTCTGCGATGGCGTCGCGAGTCTGCGGCGATACCAGCATCTCGCGGTCGCGTGCGTTGGAGATGTAGCCGACGTCGACCTGAACGGTCGGCATCCTGGTCAGGCGCAACAGATCCCACGTCCGGCCGTGGACGCGGCAGTCCCGTAACCCGGTGCGGGCCACAACTTCTCGCTGGATGAAGTCGGCGAGGTTGCGGCCGATGGTGGACACCGAACCGTGCGAGTTTCCGAAGTGGAAGGAGGCCACGCCGCTAGCCGCCGCGCTGGTCTGGGTTTCGCAGCGCAGGCTGATCATCAGGTCTGCGCCAACGGAATTGGCTGTGGCGGCACGTTCGGCGTCGGATGGGCTGCGGTTGGTCGGCCGAGACAGGAACGTCTCCATGCCGATGGCCGTCATTCGTCCTTCGAGCCGACTCGCCAAGTCCCACAACACGTCTGCTTCGCTGATGGGGCCGCCCGGTCCTTGGGTGATCAGGCCATGGTCACCGCCACCGCGGCCCGGATCGATGATGATCCGCTTGCCCGACAGCTTCGGTCCGGAGCTGCGTACCAGTTCTTCTTCGCGAATCGCATGCGGTGAACCACCACTGACCCGCGAACTCAGAAAGTATAAGGACCGCAATGTTTCCGGGCCGCAGATGCCGTCGGCGGACAGGCCGTACTCGCGCTGGTAGGACATCAACGCGTTGTGGGTCTGCAGCCCGAAGTGTCCGTCGACCAAACCGGTGTAGAACCCGAGATCCTGCAGACGGGCCTGCAGCGTCGCAACGTCATCACCGTAGAGCGGCGCGCCGAACTGGTGATACAGCGTGCGCGCACCGAGTCGGTAGGACGCCTCCTTCAACGCGCGAAAGGTGGCCTCGCCGACGACCCCGTCTACCAGCAGTCCCCGGTGCTGCTGGAAAGCACGCACCGCGTAGTCGAGGTCCTCGTCGAACACCTCGAGCGCCACGTGCCGACCGGTGGTCAGATCCTCGTCGGCGTTATCCAGCATTCCCAGCGCAGCGAGCGCCGCACGGATGTCGATAACAGCGGCTCCACGGTCGCCACAGCGCAGCGCGTCACCGTCTTCGCGGCGCGGACTTGGCATACCAAGGGTCCTCCGGGACTAATTGATATCGCTGCTAAATGCAGCGCAGTTAACCGGTATTGTCGCAGATCCTTGCTGATATCGGGAAAACCCCAGGCCAATCGGCGACGCGTTTCGGCAACGAACACGGCGCCTAGCCGAGATTTGGAACCGCGTCGGAGAGCTCGCGCAGCAGGGCTGCCTTCCCCTTGGCGCCCACGATCCGCTTCACCGGTTGACCATCCTTGAACAGGATCAGGGTGGGGATCGAGACAACCTGGAAGTCGCGGGCTGTCTCAGGGTTGGCGTCCACGTCGAGCTTGGCCACGGTGAGGTCGGCCGACCGTTCGGCTGCTATCTCTTCCAGCACCGGCGCGACCATCTTGCAAGGCCCGCACCACGTCGCCCAAAAGTCAACCAGCACAGGCTTATTGCTCGACAACACGTCGGTGGGGAAGGAAGCGTCGGAAACCTCGATAGTGGCGGACTTCTCGGAATCGCTCATTGCTGTGCTCCAATCAGAGTGTCGGTGCTGCCGGCGTCTCCGGTCGCTTCCTGTTCGGCTAGCCACCGCTCGGCGTCGATGGCGGCGGCGCACCCGCTGCCCGCGGCGGTAACCGCCTGCCGGTAGGTGCGGTCCACCAGGTCGCCGGCGGCGAACACACCCTCCAGTGATGTGCTGGTGGTGCGTCCCTGCACCAGCACGTAGCCCTCCGGATCCAGCTCGACGGCGTTGCGGACCAGGGCCGAGCGCGGCTCGTGACCGATTGCGACGAAAACACCGGTCACCGGCAGGGTGGTTTCCTCGCCGGTGACGTTGTCGCGCAACCGCAGCCCGGTCACCGTGGTGTCCCCGTCCACCCGGAGCACGGCCTTATTGGTGAGGATGGTGATCTTGTCGTTGTCCTGCGCCCGCTTGAGCATGATCTTTGAGGCCCGGAACTCCTCGCGACGATGTACCAGGGTGACGCTGCGGGCGAATCGGGTGAGGAACGTGGCCTCCTCC
>JAVROZ010000702.1:0-5495 GCA_032162485.1 Mycobacterium sp. | reverse complement strand
CCCCACGAAACCGGTGCCCCAGACCACCACTCGCTTTGCGCCTCTTTGCGACATCAGCACCTCCAGCTCAGCCAGTCCCCGCGTTCACCCTAAGTTGCTTGGCAAAAGGGTCTCGTAATCACCCCTTGGTGATGACAACATGAAGACCATGATCAGTCGTTGCGCAGCCTCGATCTTGTTTGCCGCCGGCACCGTCTTCGCGACCACGTGCGGAGTGGCAAACGCCGTTCCCCTGCCGGGTGAATTCCCACAGGTCCGCTACGACGTCAGTGGGCCCGGCGTTGCCGAATACATCGTGTTCCAGACCGACCAGGGTCAGCAGCACGCCACGAACGTACCGCTGCCCTGGTCGACACAGTTCAAGTCTTTCGGTGGGCAGGTGTTCGTGCTCAGCGCCCAGGGTCAGGGCACCATCTCCTGCAAGATTTCGCTCGACGGCAATGTAGTGAATGACGCGCATTCGACCGGGGCTCCCGGAAAAACCGTCTGTAGCCACTGACGCGGATTCCGGAGGATCGCATGGACCTCGAGACCACGACGGACCGTGCGCCTCGGGTGAACGGTGCACCGCCGGCCGAGATTCCGCTGGCCGATATCGCACTGGGCTCACTGGAATTCTGGGCCCTCAACGACGATTACCGGGACGGAGCATTTGCGACCTTGCGCCGCGAGGCACCGATTTCGTTCTGGCCAGCGATCGAAATCGAAGGGTTCACTGGCGGCAACGGGCACTGGGCGCTGACCAAACTGGACGATGTCTTCTTCGCCAGCCGTCATCCAGAGATTTTCAGCTCGAGTCCCAATATCGTCATCGCCGACCAGACACCGGAGTTGGCCGAGTACTTCGGCTCCATGATTGTGATGGATGATCCGCGCCACCAACGACTGCGCTCGATCGTCAGCAGGGCGTTCACGCCAAAGGTGGTGGCGCGCATCGAGACGTCGGTGCGCGACCGGGCACACAGGCTGGTGCAGTCGATGATCGCCAACCATCCCGACGGGCAGGCCGATCTGGTCAGCGAGCTTGCAGGGCCGCTGCCGTTGCAGATCATCTGCGACATGATGGGGATACCCGAAGAGGATCATCAGCTCGTATTCCATTGGACCAACGTGATTCTCGGCTTCGGCGACCCCGACCTGGCGACCGACTTCGAGGAGTTCCTCAAGGTGTCCATGGACATCGGCGCCTACGCGACCGCTTTAGCGGATGAACGAAGAAGGTCCAGCGTCAACCATCACGATGATCTGACCACCGCCCTGGTGGAAGCCGAAGTGGGCGGCGAGCGGTTGTCGTCGTCGGAGATCGCGATGTTCTTCATCCTGCTGGTGGTGGCCGGCAACGAGACCACCCGCAATGCGATCAGCCATGGCGTGCTGGCACTGTCCCGCTATCCCGCCGAACGGGACAAGTGGTGGGCAGACTTCGACGGTTTGACGCACACCGCGGTCGAGGAAATCGTGCGCTGGGCCTCGCCGGTGGTCTACATGCGCCGCACCCTCACCCGCGATTTCGAGCTCAGCGGCACCCAGATGGCTGAGGGCGACAAGGTGACGCTGTGGTACTGCTCGGCCAACCGGGACGAGTCGAAGTTCGCCGACCCATGGAGGTTCGACGTGGCGCGCGACCCCAATCCGCATGTCGGCTTCGGCGGCGGGGGCGCACACTTCTGCCTCGGCGCCAATCTCGCGCGTCGCGAGATCAGGGTCGTGTTCGACGAATTGCGCCGCGAGATACCCGACATCGCGGCGACCGCAGAGCC
This sequence comes from Mycobacterium sp., assembly GCA_032162485.1. GTDB lineage: Bacteria > Actinomycetota > Actinomycetes > Mycobacteriales > Mycobacteriaceae > Mycobacterium. Next base: position 3,735 of record JAVROZ010000702.1, on the reverse strand, counting down.
CGCGCGACTGCTCTCGCAGTTCATTCACGGCATCAAGAGCCTGCCGGTCGTCTGGGCTCCGACACCATGACCGACGTCGACGTCTGCGTGGTGGGTGCGGGTTTCGCGGGACTGACCGCCGCCCTTCGTGCCAAGCAGGCCGGCCTTTCGGTCGCCGTGCTGGAAGCCCGGGACCGAGTGGGCGGGCGCACCTTCACCGTGCCGCGCGACGACGGGTCGTGGATCGACAAGGGCGGCGCCTGGGTCGGCCCGACGCAGGACCGAATCCACGCGCTGATGACGGAATTCGGCGTCAAGACCTTCAAGCAGTACAACGATGGCGACGCCATGATGGTGGTCGACGGCAAGCAGTACCGCTACGGCGGCGCGATCCCCTGGAGCATGAGCCCCTGGGTGTCGGTCAGCTTGGGGGCGGCCATGTTTGAACTGGGCCAGATGTGCAAGTCCATCCCGCTGGAGGCGCCGTGGGAGGCGAAGAAGGCGCAGAAGTGGGATCGCATGACGTTGGCCCAGTGGCTGGAGCGCAACGTCCAATCCAAGGCGGCGCACGACCTGCTCGATACCGCAGTCTCCGGCTGCTACACCTCGGCAGCCTCCGAGGTTTCGATGCTTTTCATGCTGTTTCAGATGGGGTCGGCCGGCGGCCCCTCCTGGGTGCTGGGCGGCGAGGGCAAGTCTCAGGACTCCCGGGTGGTCGGCGGCATGGGTGCGATCTATAACCCGATCGCCGCCGAGCTCGGCGACGCGATCCAGCTGTACCAGCCGGTCCGCCGCATCTCGCAGGACTCCGACGGGGTCACCGTGAATCCGACGGCGCCAGTGTGCGCGCCCGGCACGTCATTGTCACCGTTCCGTTGGCGATCGCCAGCCAAATCATCTACGAGCCAATGCTTCCCACGGATCGGTCATTTCTACACCAGCGGATGCCGAGCGGCGCGATAATCAAAATCTCCGTCGTGTACGACGAGCCGTTCTGGCGAGCCGACGGTCTGTGTGGCCAGAGCGCCGCGCCAGGATCGCTGGCGACCGTCACGATCGACGCCTGCACCGATACCGCGTCGCCGGGCATCTTGTGCGTAATCATCGAAGGCCCCATCGCACGACAATACGAACGCCGCGACGAAGCCGAACGCCGAGCGGCAATTCTGGACGCCCTAGTGGAGCGCTTCGGCGAAAAGGCTGGCACGCCTGTAGATTACGTCGAGCAGAATTGGACCCGCGAGCGGTATTCCGGCGGCGGGATGCTCAGCCACGCGCCACCCGGTGTGCTCACCGAGTTCGGCCATGCCATCCGCGAGCAGTGCGGCCGGATCCATTGGGCGGGCACCGAGACCTCCCCGGTGATGTGCGGCTGGATCGATGGCGCGATCCGCTCCGGCGAACGGGCCGTCAGCGAAGTCTTGACCGGCCTACAGGAATGAATTCTCCGCGCTGAGGCCGCGTTCGGGGAAAGCGCCCATCGCGAACGTCTCGGCGTTGCCCAATCCGCTGCCCCCGCCAATCGGATCGTCCACGCGCACCAACAGATCCCGCAGCTGGTGCACCTTGCGGGCGGTTTCAGGGTGGTCGCAGTCCGGTACGTGGTAGCCCTCCACCTTGAGGTCACCGACCCACTGGCCATATACCCAGTCGTTCCAGCCGTAGTAGCCGGCGGTGCCGAGGTGAAACCCGGTGGGTCCGGCGGCGGTGATCGTCAAAGGGCGCTTGGTGCCGTCGGTTTCGATCAGCGTGATCGTGCCGTGGGTGAGGCGGCGGTTGCCGTCCTCGAAGTGCAGGTCCTGTTCCACGGCGGCGAAGCGGTGCGCGGTGCCATCGTCGTTCTGTTGTTCGGCCTGGAAGCGCGTCGATTCGTGACCGTCGCCCTTCTCCTGCTGGAGGAAGACGAACAGCGAATAGGCCGAGCCGTCCGGTCTGGTGAGCGTCATCGGGCACCAGGTCATCAACATCTGCTTGATGCGCCGACCTCCCCGCGGCAGGCCGGGGATCGGTTTGCCGACGCCGGGACGCAGACCCCAGGAGTGATCGCGGATCGAAATCCACTCCTCCGGTTTGACTTCGGTGCGCGCTCCGTCGAGTTCCACCCAGCCCGATGCGACGCCAATCTGGTGATAGCGCAACACGTTATGGCTGACGCGGTAGCCGTCCGGGCTGCGATCGGGCCACGGGTCTTCCAGCGCAGCGGCGAAGCTGCCGCGCATGGTGACCTCGAATGCGATCGGGGCGTGCTCGGTCTTGTCGAGCGTGACGCGGATGGCTTTCAACGGTTCGACGACGCGGTAGTGGATGGGGCCGACGTCGGTGCTCGACGGGTTTAAGGACAGCCGCCGGCCGGCGCGCACGGTCCACTGCTCGGTGCCGCGACACACGCCGCCGGCGCCGTCGAACACTCCCCTGTTCGTGTACTTGCCGACCCCGAGGACTATTTGCAGCGAGTTGTCCCGCGCGTGCGCGATGGTCCAGATCTTCTCCGTCCAGGACGGATCCGACTGACTGACCGTCGCGAAAGTGTCCACGATCTGATGCGTCAAGGACTCATCCTCGGGTACCAGGTCGCCGTAATTGGTCGACAGCAAGCGATTCGCCCTCCTCGCCTTACGTTCAGAGCCAATTTGTAACAGGTCGAAGTGTGACATTCAACGGTACAGATGTAAAGTACATAAGGTGCCCACCCGCGTGCCCCCCAGCGCCGAGCAGTCGACCCGTCGACGGATCCTGGCCGCCACCTTCGTGGTGCTCGCACGCAGTGGGCGCAAGCGCCTGATGCTGTCCGAGGTGGCCGCCGAGGCCAAGGTGTCCCGACCCACCCTGTACCGGTATTTCCCGTCCAAGGAGGAGCTGCTCGACGCATTCGGGCTCTACGAGCAGGACAACTTCGACGCCGGGATCGCCTCGGCGATGGCGGGTCTGCGCGGTCACGAAAGACTCGATGCCGCGTTGCAATTCGTTGTCGACTTCCAGCACAGCTACTCACTGGGTTTCCTCGCCGACAACGAACCCGAACACGTTTTGGCGCAGATGAAGCGAGTCATGCCGATTCTGCACGAGCGGATCGCGCGCCTGATTCCCGGCGACAACGCGGATTTGGCCGCCGCGACGGTGGTGCGGGTAGCGGTATGCCACTACCTGGTGGGTGGTGAAGACCGCGAACGATTCCTCGCCGAATTACGTTATGCCGCAGGCATCGATCGCCGCGTATCGCGATCGGCCACCGCGAGTTAGCCGGCCAGCCAGGAGCAGATCCGTTCGGCGATCAGGCCGGGCTGCTCGAGGTGCAGGAAATGCCCTGTGTTGTCGATGATCTCGAATGCCGACCCCGGTGCGGGGAGATGTTCGGCGGCAGCGGCGACCACCTCGGCACCCAGTCCCCCGTCGTTGGCGCCGTGCAAGTACAGGGTCGGGATAGGCGGTGCGCCGAGTGCGGCCATGTCTTCCCTCGCCGCCTCGGGGTCGGCGTACTCGGGGTTGAACGTCGCCCGATACGGGTTGATCACCCCGGCGATGCTCTCGGCGGTGACGTGTTCGCGGAGCCACGAAATATCCTGTTGGGCATCATATCCCGGCGACCAGTCAGCCCACAGCTGTTCCCAGAAGCCGGGTTGCACCAACACCGCCTCGGCCAGCCCGGCCTGTTGGATGAACCAGACGTAGAACGAGCGCTTGAGTTGCGGGTAGCTGAACATTGATTCGGCGAGCGCCGGACTTGGTGGCACGGCAAGTGTCACCAAGCGGCAGAAC
>JAVROZ010000701.1:0-2781 GCA_032162485.1 Mycobacterium sp. | reverse complement strand
AGAAGAGGGACGAGTCAGCCGAGGAGCTGGCAGAACGGTTGGGTGTCCTCAAACGTGAGATCACCGCGGCGATATTCGATTCGCACGGACTGAGCGTCGCCGATCTGGTCGTGGTGTCGCCCGGATCGATCCCTATCACCACCAGCGGCAAGATCAGGCGAGCACAGTCTGTCGAGATGTATCAACAACAAGCGTTCGTCCGGTTGGACGCCTGACGAATTCGATTGCGCCATCGGCGGGAAGGCTTGCATCATGACCCAAGTGAGTAAGCCGGCCCGGATACCCCTCCTGCCCATCGACGAGGCCAAGGCCGCTGCCGACGAAGCCGGCGTACCCGACTACATGGCCGAGCTCAGCATCTTTCAGGCCTTGCTCAACCATCCGCGGCTGGCCGGCGTGTTCAACGATTTACTGGCCACCCTGCTGTGGCACGGAGCCCTGGATGGACGATTGCGCGAATTGGTGATCATGCGCATCGGCTGGCTCACCGGTTGCGACTATGAGTGGACCCAGCACTGGCGCGTCGCCTCGCGCCTGGGGGTCTCGCCCGAAGACCTGTTGGGCGTGCGGGATTGGGCCGGCTACGACGGGTTCGGGCCCGCCGAACGGGCGGTGCTCGCGGCGACCGACGATATCGTGCGCGGCGGCGCAGTGAGCGACACCAGCTGGGCGGCATGTGAGCGCGAATTGAACGCCGACACAACAGTTCTCATCGAGCTCGTCACCGCGATCGGCGCCTGGCGGATGGTTGCTTCGATCCTGCAGAGCCTCGAGGTCCCACTGGAGGAGGGCGTGGCCAGCTGGCCACCCGACGGGCGTTCGCCCGCTACGAACGACTCCTGACGCACCGAACGTGGGTCTCAGGTATGAGAACCCGCCCCCGGCGGTTGCCCACAGACCGCGCACTCGTCGAAGGCCCCGAGCCCGCTGCGCGTAGCGTCGGCGGAATGCGAACCAGGGTCGCCGAAATGCTCGGTGTTGAGTTTCCAATCTGCGCCTTCAGCCATTGCCGAGATGTGGTCGCCGCGGTGACCAATGCGGGTGGGTTCGGGATCCTCGGCGCTACCGCGCACAGCCCGAGACGGTTGGACAGCGAGCTGACCTGGATCGAGGAGCAGACCGCCGGCAAGCCCTACGGTGTGGATTTGTTGTTGCCGCCCAAGTATGTTGGCGCCGACGAGGGCGGGATCAACTCCCGGCAGGCGCAGGACCTGCTGCCCGAAGAGCATCGCGCGTTCGTCGATGAGCTGCTGACCCGCTACGGGGTTGCGCCGCACGGCGACGAGGAGCAAGCAATAAGGGGCGGGCTCAATATCTCGCCCAAGGGCTACGAGCCGTTGCTGGAGGTGTGCTTCGCCCACGACATCCGGCTGATCGCCAGCGCGTTGGGGCCACCGCCGCACGACCTGGTCGAGCGGGCTCACGGCCACGATGTGCTGGTGGCCGCCCTGGCCGGAACCACCGAACACGCACGCCGGCATGCCGCCGCCGGCGTGGACCTGATCGTCGCACAGGGCACCGAGGCAGGCGGGCACACCGGCGAGGTAGCGACCATGGTCCTGGTTCCCGAGGTGGTCGACGCGGTGGCGCCGACGCCGGTGCTGGCCGCCGGTGGGATCGCCCGGGGTCGCCAGATCGCCGCGGCGCTCGCCCTTGGGGCTGAAGGCGTTTGGTGCGGATCGGTGTGGTTGACCACCGAGGAAGCCGAGACAGCGCCGGTGGTCAAAGAGAAGTTCTTGGCCGCGACATCCTCGGACACGGTGCGGTCCCGGTCGATGACCGGTAAACCGGCGCGAATGCTGCGCACGGCGTGGACCGACGAGTGGGAGCGGCCCGACACTCCCAAGCCACTCGGAATGCCCTTGCAGACCGCCTTGATCACCGACTCCCAGTTGCGCATCAACCAGGCGGCTGGACATCCCGGCGCGAAGGCCCGGGAGCTGGCGACATATTTCGTCGGGCAGGTGGTGGGCTCGCTGGACCGGGTGCGGCCAACGCGAGCGGTGGTGCTGGACATGGTCGAGGAGTACATCGACACCATCGTCAGATTGACGAGCATTGATGGAGATTGATGCGATAACGCGACTGCGAAACCGCGGGCACAGCGAAAAATGTAACGCGACTCACATCCATGCTGAATCCCGTTTGCCCAGGTCAAGTGCCTTGAGTTTGAGCAGAAGCCGAGGGTGTGGGTCGCGAACGCGTAAAGATTGGAAAACTCTGGGATGGCGCGTTGACCGATCCGGGTCGGTGGTGCATGATCGGTCAGGCAAGCACCTCGTTAGGTGAGGCGGCTACACGAACACAGGCCACTGACCCCGAACGTCGAAAGACGCCCCGGGTCAGGACAGCTCTTCCCGGCTTAAGGGTTGAGCCCAGGTGGCTTCCGGTTACCGGATACGTCGGGTAGTGCCAAAGCTCTGACGAGAGGGGTGCGGTTTTCCGGCTATTTAGCCGGCATTCTGTTCTCCTTGAGGTGCGCACAGATCACGCGGACAGCCGCGCGGGTCGCGACCGAAGGAGGTGAGGGACGTATGAGTTCCAGTGGCAGTCCGGGTCGATATCCGGATGTTTCGTCCCTGACCGGTTTCCGGCGCGACGTGCTCGGCTGAGTCGTCACACCCTCCTCGTTCGGAACCGTTGCGGGACGGGACTTCCCAAGAATCCTTTGAGGTCCACCTGTCAACGTTGGATATTCCGCTAGGAGGCGATCATGACAAGTGCTCTGTACGACGAAGTAGTAACCCTCACCACCGCGCCCAAGCTGCACGTGGTGCGCGA
>JAVROZ010000700.1:0-5909 GCA_032162485.1 Mycobacterium sp. | reverse complement strand
TCTCGGCCACCGGGATCCGCAATTGCAGCACCCCGCCGTCATACGAGGCGGCGATCTTGTCGGTGTTGAGATTCTCGCCCAGCACCAACTGCCGGGTGAAGACCCCGCGGGGGCGTTCGGTGGCCAGCATTTCGCGGCCGGGATCAACGTCGGGACGTTCGGCGCGCACGGTCACAACGTTGCGCTCAATATCGAGGTCCAATGCCTCTTCGTTGATGCCAGGCAAGTCGAACTCGATGACGAACTCCTCACCCTCGCGCCAAGCATCCATCGGCATTACCGCCGGACGTGCCGCGGTCCCCGACACTCGCTGGGTGAAGCGATCGAGATCACGGAACGGATCAGTTCGCATCAGCATGGTCGCTACCTCCAACTCCTCGATCTGGCGCTCTTAGCAGATGTTATCTATGCCTTCAGGCATATATTTGATATAGCACTCCCTACAGCTCAAGGCAAGAGATTTTCAAAGAAGATTTTCAACAACGAGTGCCGGCCATCGCCAACCGGCGCCCGAGCGGTCGCGCTACCTTTGCGGGTGGCCCACCAATCCACTCCACCCGATTTGGAGCACACCGTGACCGCTCTGAGCGCCAACCTCGTCGCCTCGAAAGACCGTTACACCGACCGCATCGCCCTGCGCTACGACGACCTAGAGCTGACCTACGCCGAGTTCGACGCCGCCGCGGCGCGGGTGGCCACGCTGTTGGAGCGCAGGGGGATCGAACCCGGCGACCGGGTGGGGATCATGCTGCCCAACACGCCCGCCTTCGCCATTGCGCTTTACGGGATCCTCTACCACGGCGCGGTTGCGGTCCCGATGAACCCGTTGCTGAAGTCCCGAGAGGTGGCCTACTACCTATCCAACAGCGGCGCCAAAGCGTTGTTCGCGACGCCGCTGTTCGCAGATGAGGCCACCGCCGGCGCCGACGAGGTGGGCGCCCATTGCTGGCTGGTCGATGACGCCACACTGGCCGAACTGACCAAAGACCTGCCCGCTCGGGATGCACCGGCCGAACGCGCCGACGATGACGTCGCCGTCATCCTGCACACGTCCGGCACCACGGGAAAACCGAAGGGCGCCATGCTTACTCACGGCAACTTGCGCCGCAACGTCGACGTCAGCGTGAGTACCCTGCTGAAAATCGGCCCGGACGATGTGGTGATGGGCTGCCTGCCGCTGTTCCACGTATTCGGCCTGACGTGCGGACTGAACGGTTCCATCCTTGCGGGTGCGACGCTCACACTGATACCCCGCTTCGATCCGCGCAAGGCCCTCGAGGTGATCGAACGGGACTCCGTCACGCTGTTCCAGGGCGTGCCGACGATGTACTCGGCACTGCTCGGCATTGCGGGCGAGGCCGCAAAGGAGGCCACTGCGAGCCTGCGGGTCTGCGCATCCGGCGGTGCATCGTTGCCAGTACAGGTTCTCACCGATTTCGAGGAAGCCTTCGGTTGCATAATCCTGGAGGGCTACGGATTGTCCGAGACCTCGCCGGTGGCCTCGTTCAATCATCCTGACCGCCCGCGCAAGGCGGGTTCGATCGGCACGCCGGTCGAAGGTGTCGAGATGCGCGTGGTGGATCCAAGCGGGGCCGAGGTCGCTCAAGGCGAGCCCGGCGAAATCCAGATCCGGGGCCACAACGTGATGAAGGGCTACTGGAATATGCCCGACGAAACCAAGGCGACCATCTCCGAAGACGGTTGGCTGTCCACCGGCGACGTCGGGCGCGTCGATGAGGATGGCTACTTCTTCATCGTCGACCGCACCAAGGACATGATCATTCGTGGTGGCTACAACGTGTATCCGCGCGAGATCGAGGAGGTGCTCTACGAGCACCCGGACGTGGCCGAAGCCGCCGTCATCGGCATGCCGCACGACGACCTCGGTGAGGAAGTCGGCGCCGCCGTCGCCCTGAAGAAGAATTCGACAGTCGACTCCGACGAACTGCGCGACTACGTCAAGGCCCGCGTGGCCGCCTATAAGTACCCGCGTCGAATCTGGCTGGTCGACGAGCTGCCCAAGGGCCCCACGGGGAAGGTGCTCAAGCGTGAAATCACCGCTCCGACAAGTTAAGCCGTTAAATCCCAGCTGATCGCATCGGTCAACCGAATGAGGTCCCGGGGGGCCACCACGACATCCCAATGTCGCCTGCCCGCGCTGCACAGCACCCGATCCCAGGCCAACGCAGAGGTGTCCACCACCGTTCGCAGCTTTTGGCGTTGGCCGAACGGCGAAATACCGCCCACCACGTACCCGGTGGACCGCTCGGCGGCGGCGGGTTCGGCCATCGCGGCCTTGGGTGCGCCGAGCGCAGCCGCAGCCGCCTTCAGCGACAACTTGGACGGCACCGGGATGACGGCCACCGCGAGTTCGTTGGGTAACGCGATGATCAGCGTCTTAAACACCTGCTCGGGTGCGATGCCGGTGCCGTTGGACAGGTCGGTAACCACCTCGAACTGCCGAATCTCGTGCGGCACTTCGGATTTGATTAAAGCCGCGATGCCGGGCGTGGCAGCACCGGCCACGTCAGGCCGATTGGCCGTGACCCGCTGCGCCCGGCTGCGCCGTTCTTGCGATCACGTCAGGGTGACCTCAGGCCTGGACGTACCCCGGCGGGTTGACCCCATCCACCCAGAAGTCGACACCGAGCTTGCCGCCGGGCACGCAGTCATACACCGACAGGTCCGTGACACCCGACTCCACCAGCACGTCCTCGCACAGCAGCGACTGGCCGGTGTACTCGCGGGAGTTCTTGTTGAGAATGACGTAGGCCGCGTCGGAGTACACCTCGGGCTTGCGGGCACGCCCCATCGCCTCCTCGCCGCCCAGCAGGTTCTGCACCGCGGCGGTGGCCACCAGTGTGCGGGGCCACAAGGTGTTTGACGCGATGCCCTCCTCGCGCAGCTCCTCCGCGATCCCCAACGCGCACAACGACATACCGAACTTGGCCATCATGTACGCGGTCGGCTTCAGCCACTCCTTGCCCAGCAGCACCGGCGGTGACAGCGTCAGGATGTGCGGGTTCTCCCGGCCCTTGAGGTGTGGGATACACGCGTGCGACACCGCGTAGGTTCCGCGCACCTGGATGCCGTTCATCAGGTCGAAGCGCTTCATCGGCACGTCGGTGATGGACCCGAGGTTGATCGCCGAGGCATTGTTGACCACGATGTCGATGCCGCCGAACTGCTCGACGGCCTTGGCCACCGCGGATTCGACCGAGTCCGGGTCGCGGACGTCGCCGACGATCGGCAGGGCCTGTCCCCCGGCTTCTTCGAGTTCCTTGGCGGCGGTGTAGACCGTGCCCGGCAGCTTCGGGTGCGGTTCGGCGGTCTTCGCGATCAGGGCGATGTTGGCGCCGTCTTGGGCGGCGCGTTTGGCGATCGCCAGGCCGATACCGCGGCTGGCGCCGGAGATGAACATGGTCTTGCCGTTAAGGGACATGGCGTCACATTAACGCCCGCTCTGATCGCCGATTTCATGGGTGCGCCGCTCCCGTAACGCGCGCAGGTGAACACTCGCCCAAGTGCGAAATGGTCGCCAGGCCGCCGACACCTCATCAAGAGTGCGACCCGGCCCGTACCGCTCGATGATCTCCGCGTAGAGCCGGCGCTCGTGCGTCGGCAACGCGTCCGGGGCGTTGGCCCCGCGCAACACGACCAGTTGCGCGGCGAACGGTCCAAGACCTTTCACTTCCTGCACGGCGCGCACTGCGTCCTCGGGATCCATCGACCGCAGGGCCAGGCAATCCAGGCGTCCCTCGAGCGCGGCCTCGGCGACAGCCCGCAGATACTCACCTTTGCGGCCCGGCAGATCCAGATCCAGCGAGAGGAGTCGTTGCGGGGTAGGGAACGCACCCCGATCCCCGTGCCGATTCACGATGCCATCCCGCAGTCGAGCGGCCTGCACGATCCGCACGCGCTGTGACAGCACCGCCCAGGCGGCGGCCTCATATGGCGAGTGGAAGCCGCAAGGTCGCAATCCCGGGAGCTCCCGCTGGGCGTCGGCGATCACCGGATCCCGCCGTGCGACGTCGGCCCAACCGCGTGCGTCCACATCCAGTGCCAGGAACCGCGCTGCTTGTTCGGCCGCCTGATCCAGGTCGCCGTCACCTCGCACGGAGATCGACGCGTTCGACCCGCATTGGGAGACGCTCACCTCGGCGCGGGACCAGTCGGCTTCGACCAGGAAGGTGGTGGACAGCGCGCAGGAGGGGTCCTGGTCGACCAGAGCGGCCGGGGTGAAGCCCTCCCAGAACTCACGGCTGGTGATCAGCGACCACGGTCCGCGGATCTCTCTGGCGACGGTGTGAGTTCGCTCTGCCATGAGTCCAGGCTCCCAGGGAGCACCGACAAATTCGGCCCCGGGAAATACCAGGCCCGGTATTGCCGTTGATTGAAGCGGTTTCTGTAACGGTGCCGACCGCGCCACCGCTGAAAAAGAGTGGCGAGTGGGCCGGGGCAGACACTTGTCGGCTGCGGCCTTTAGATTGGGAGGAGGGACCCGGTGTCAACTGCAACGAGCCTGTTGGGTGCGCAGCAGTTGGATCGCTTCCTTGCGAGTCCGGCGGCGCTGTTTGCGCTGTCCGGTGACACCGCAACCGAAGGGACCGTGTTAATCGAGATGGCCGACATCGATGGCGGGGCCGAGGCTATCGGGACCAAGCCGCCAGAGGAGACGGACGCGGAACTGATGGCGCGCTTCGAGCGCGACGCGATTCCGCTGCTAGACCAGCTCTACGGTGGTGCGTTGCGGATGACGCGCAATCCCGCCGATGCGGAGGACTTGCTGCAGGAGACGATGGTGAAGGCCTTCGCCGGGTTCCGTTCCTTCCGGGCGGGCACCAATCTGAAAGCTTGGCTGTATCGCATCCTCACCAACACCTACATCAACAGCTACCGCAAGAAGCAGCGGCAACCTGCGGAGTACCCGACCGAGGAGATTACCGACTGGCAGTTGGCGGCCAACGCCCAGCACACCTCGACGGGGTTGCGTTCGGCAGAGGTCGAGGCGCTGGAAGCGCTGCCGGACACCGAGATCAAAGCGGCCCTGCAGGCGTTGCCGGAAGAGTTCCGCATGGCCGTTTACTACGCGGACGTCGAAGGTTTTCCGTATAAAGAGATCGCCGAGATCATGGGCACGCCGATCGGTACTGTGATGTCTCGGCTGCACCGGGGCAGGCGTCAGCTACGGGATCTGCTGGCCGACGTCGCCAAGGAGCGAGGCTTTACCCGCGGTGAGCAGACACACGAGGAGGTGTCGTCATGAGTGAATTAACCGGCTCAACCGGCTCCTGCTCGAGCAGCCACGACTCCGAGAGCCACCTGGGCTGTGCGCAAGTCATTGCCGAGGTCTGGACCCTGCTCGACGGCGAATGCACCCCGGAAACCCGCGAACAGCTACGCCGGCACCTCGAGGCATGCCCGGGCTGCCTGCAGCATTACGGGCTCGAGGAGCGGATCAAGGGCTTGATCGCGATGAAATGCAGTGGTGAGAAGGCCCCGGAAGGCCTACGCGAGCGCCTGCGCCTGGAAATCCGGCGGACCACCATCATTCGCGGTGGGCCCTGAGAATAGCCGGCGGTCTAGGCGTTGGGCCGCTTGCCGTGGTTGGCCTTGCTGTACTTACGGTCGCGCTTCTTGCGGCCACGCTTGGCCATGTCGAACCTCTTTCGTCTGATTTCGTCTGATGCTGGGCGGCTCAACGGGCCGCCAGGTTGATGCCCATTCTCTCATGCGTATCCAGAAGCGGCCGCAGTGCCCGCGCGCCGCGGTCCGCAACGGCCTTATGGTTCGATATACAAGAGCCTGACAGACCAGCAGTCAGCATGCGCAGTGGCCGAGACGAGTGGGGTGATGATGTCCGAGGAGGTTCGCGCCGAGATCGTGGCCAGCGTGCTCGAAGTCGTGGT
>JAVROZ010000699.1:0-4807 GCA_032162485.1 Mycobacterium sp. | reverse complement strand
CTACGCTCCCGCCGTCGAAGTAGAGAACACTACCGTCTGCTATAGAAGACTCATAGAAAATACCTCAACCGCCCAGTTCGCTCCATCCCTGGATCCAGGGGCGCCCTGGATCCGGGGGCGCACCCGCGACGGCTGAGATCTACCGTGTCGCAATTTGGGCGATGATCGCCTTCTTGTCGATCTTGCCGATCGGCGTGGTGGGCAGCGTCGGCAGCGCTACCAGTTGGTCGAGCCGGGCGTGGGTAGCCACGCCGCGCTGGTCGAGATGGGCGTTCAATTCCGCGAGTGTGGCCGGTGGGCCCGCGAAAACTACAGCGGCGCAGACTCTTTCACCAAGATCGGGGTCGGGCAGCGGGACCGCCGCAACCGACCAGATGGTCGGGTGGGTCAGCAACTGTTCTTCAATGTCTTGCGCGCCGATGGTTTCGCCGCATCGGCAGATCACGTCTTTGACCCGTCCGGTGACTACCAGGTACCCGTCGTCACGTAGGCGGACCAGGTCGCCACTGCGGTAGAAACCGTCGAAGTCGAAGGAGCGCTCGTTGTCCCGCCCGGCGCGAAAATATCCGTTGATGGTGTAAGGACCGCGCACCAGTAGTTCGCCTTCTTGACCGGGCGCCGCCGGGGAGCCGTCGGCGTCGACAACCCGCACCTCGTCTGCGGGGCTCAACGGCCGGCCCTGCGTATTCTCGAGCAACTCCGGAGGATCCTCGAGTCGAGTGAAGTTCAGCAGCCCTTCTGCCATTCCGAACACCTGCTGCAGGCCCGGGGTCAACGCCTCGCGGACCCGCCGGGCATCCTCGGGTTCCAGCTTGGAGCCACCGACTTGTAACAGCCGCAGCGACTTTGGCGTCACTGGCTCCCAATCGCAGGCCTGTGACCACAGTTTGGCCAATGCCGGCACCAGTGCGGTGACGGTGACGCCGTGGCGCTCGATGGTGGCGAACGCGGCCTCCGGGCTCGGGTCGGTGCTGAAGACGACTGTGGCGCCGACGCTCATCGCGCCGAGGATTCCGGGGCATGCCAGCGGAAAGTTGTGCGCCGCCGGTAGCGCCACCAGGTACACGTCGGCGCTGGTCAGTCGGCAGAGTCGGGCGCATGCGGTGGCGTTGTAGACGTAGTCGTCGTGGGTGCGAGGAATCAGCTTCGGTAGGCCGGTGGTACCCCCCGATACCAGCATCAATGCGGGGGAGGAGCTGTCGGTGGTGATCGTCGGGGGCCCTGGTTCGGGGGAGTCCCTGTGCAGGGCCGCCCACGACCGGAACCGGCCGGGGTCTCCATCGACGACGACGTGACGCAGCTGCGGCTGTGCCCCCTGCAGTTGCTCGGCCATCGGCCGGTAGTCGAAACCGCCGACGGTATCGGCGATGACCAGTCCGACCGCGCCGCTTACCTCCGCAAAATGTGCCAGTTCCGCCAGCCGATGCCCCGGCAGGCACATCACCGGGATGGCACCGGCGCGCAGTAACGCGAATAGCGCAACGGCGAACCGGCACGAATTGGGCAGCTGCAACAGCACCCGTTCGCCAGGGGCGATCGGCAGCGCAGCGAACCCCGCGGCGGCGCGGTCCGCCAGTATGTCCAGCTCGGCATAGGTGTGGCTGCTGGTGGCGTCCGCCACGGCGAACCGGTCGGGCCAGTTCGCGGCGGCTTGGCGCAACAGGGAGTCGAGGGTGCGCCCGGTCCAGTACCCGGCGCTGCGGTACGCAGCTGCCCGATCGCGATCAAACGGAACGAATCCGTCCGGCGACGCGGCGGACTGGGCCCCCGATGGGCCAGAGGTAGGCACTCGATTGCTCCCTCGGGGCGCGCGTTTGCTGCCCCACGTCTGTAGGGTAGCGTACACAAAAGTTAGGACAGCCTGAGCTAAGCAGACGGAGGTGGGGTCGTGGGCGGCGCAGCATTCGCCGACAAGCCGGCGAACCGGGAATGCCGTCTGGACTCCTCCCGCAGCGCTCCCGTGGCGGGCGTCCGGTGACGGGAACGCTCGCAATCCTCGGGGCTGGGGCGAAGGCAGTGGCAGTCGCTGCGAAAGCGGCGGTGCTGCGCGAGATGGGTGTGGCGGTCCCCGACGTCGTTGCTGTCGAAAGTACCGGCGTAGCAGCCAACTGGCAGGCCGGCGGAGGCTGGACCGACGGCCGGCAGCGGTTGGGGACCAGCCCCGAGAAAGACGTGGGTTTCCCATACCGCTCGACGTTGGTGCCGGGCCGTGACTGCGAGATCAACGAGCGGATGATGCGATTCAGCTGGCAGTCGTATCTGATCGCCACCAATCAATTCGTGGGCTGGGTAGACCGCGGCAGGCCGTCACCCGCGCACGACACGTGGGGCCAGTACTTGCGCTGGGTCGCCGACGAAGTCGACTTGAAAGTCGTTCGCGGCGAAGTGGTTCAGATTTCGGTCGACGAATCCCAATGGATTCTGCACACCCGCGAGTCAAACGTGTCCGCCGAGAGACTGATGGTCACCGGTCCGGGTCAGCCGGAGCGATCGATGCTCTCGGGCGTCCCACGAGTGTTGTCGATTGCGCAGTTCTGGGAGCGTGCTTCCGGCCACGACCGGATGGTTGCCGAGAATGTCGCGGTCATCGGCGGTGGAGAAACGGCCGCGTCGATGCTCAACGAGCTTTTCCACCATCGAGTTTCGGCGATTACTGCGATATCGCCACAGGCCACCCTGTTCACCCGGGGTGAGGGCTTCTTCGAAAATTCGCTGTTCTCCGATCCGACCGGCTGGAGCAGCCTGAGCCTGGACGAACGCCGCAATTGCATCATCCGCACCGATCGCGGCGTGTTCTCGGCCCGCGTTCAGGAATCGCTGCTGGCCGACGAGCGGATCAAGCATCTGCGCGGGCGCGTCGCTCGGGCCGTAGACCGCGACAACAAGATTTGGATCACTCTTGCCACAGATCGACGTGGCGAACCGCTGGAAGCCTTGCATGCATTCGACCTCGTCATCGACGGCTCCGGTGCTGACCCGCTGTGGTTTTCCTCGTTGCTGGACCGCAGTGCCGTGGACCTGCTCGAGCTCGGGCTGGGCGGGCCGTTGACCGGCCAACGACTCGAGGAATCCATCGACTCCGACCTGGCGGTTGCCGGCATCACGCCGAAACTGGTGCTGCCCAACCTGTCGGGCCTTAACGTGGGTCCCGGCTTTCCGAACTTGAGCTGCCTGGGCTTGCTCTCTGACCGGGTGCTTGGCGCCGAGCTCGGGGTCACCAGTGTGAAAGCCGGTCCGCGGATGGGGAGAAGCGGTGAGTATCAATCCGTTTGACTAAGACCCTTACGTCTCCAGCTTGGCCAGAACTTCCGCGATGGACGCCCCGCCCAGCAGATCGGCCACCTCGAGGTCGTAGTTCAACTCGACCTTGACCCGTCGCCGAAATTCCAGCGCCTGCAACGAGTCCAGCCCAATGGTAACCATGGGGACGCTGGTATCGATCAGATCGCCGCCCTCGACTCCGATTGCTTGCGCCAGCAGGTCCACCAACCGCCGCGAGACACCCGTTTCCTCGGCATGTGGCTGTGCTTCGATGCCGCTGGGTGGTCGAACGGGGGCGGCGCTCAGTTGGGACAGCAACGAACCGCGACCGCAGGTTTCCAGCACGGAGCGTGCCCTGTCCAGATCGAAGGCGGCGACGATCGCGTTGTGGCTGAGCTCCTGCGTGCCCACCGCCAGGGCATCGGCGGGTTGCATAGGGACCACACCGAGTCCGTTGAGCATCGTCAACCCGGAGTCGTCAAGATGCACTTTCCAGTGTCCCCACTGCACCGAAACACATTTCACACCAATGGATCTGAGCCGATATGCCATGGCATCGAGCATGCGGTTGCCCGCCGCGTAAAGAGCCAGGCCGCGGCCACCGACCGTCGCCGATACCGAGGAGCAGAGGACCACAGGACAGTTTTCGGCCCGCGGATAGGTTTCCAGCACCCGCGCGATGCCGACAACTTTGGCTTGCAACGCCTGGTCGACTATCTCGGCGGTAATGTCTTCCAGTTCGACACCCGAGTACTCCACGGCGGCATGGATTATCAGATCTGCCGGTGGTCCCTGCTGCGCGAGCGACGCCACCGCGGCTCGATCGGTCAAATCGCAGGCGACGACCCGGATATCGGTCGACGTAGCCGCACGGATGCTTTGCAATCGATCTGCGACACCGTTGGTTTCACCCGATCTGTTGACCAGTGTGATCCGCTCCGTGCCGGCCCGCGCGAAGTGTTGGCAGAACTCGAGTCCGAGCTTGCCGGTGCCGCCCACGAGCAGTACGTGTTCGGCAGGTGCGGCATTCGAATCGGTTGCGGACAGCTCACTTTCGATAACGCGCTTGGCGTAGAGGACGCCATCGCGTATCGCCAGTTCCGACTCGTGGGCGGTATGCAGTGCCGCCACTATCGAAACGGCAGTCGCTGGCGATGCACCTGCGGTCGACGACGATCCGGCCGGCAGATCGAGATGGCGGAATCTGGTGCCCGGATATTTGGCGCCGACACAGCGGAAACCGGCACTCGCCGCCGCAGGTAGGAGGCTTGGCGGCGCATCGCTGGGAAGGACAGCTTCACCGGCGACCGTGACCAGCCAGTAGTCGGTCACCCCTTCTTTGACGCCCCGCCACCACGCGCGTTCGGAGAAGAACATCGCAACTTCGGCCACCGCTGCCTCCGCGTCGAGGTCCGGATATTGCGGATCGTGTATCACGTAGGTGTCGAGACCGGCTCCGGCAGAATCTCTTTCGCTACCGACGACGCACGCCGAAGCGCCGACATCGCCCGCGGCGGCACAGAGGGCTTGGGCGAGGTCTGAGCAC
>JAVROZ010000698.1:0-2687 GCA_032162485.1 Mycobacterium sp. | reverse complement strand
CCGACCAGCGCGTCCGCGGCGGTCAGATCTGCGAGATCTGCGGTGTCGAATGCGTCCTCGGCGCCGTCGATTGCCTGGGTCAGAGCAGCCGGCCCGCCCGCGATCACGCCACGTACCAGGTCGGTGTTAAATGTCGGGCCGCACTCAGAGGCGTCGAGCACGCCGAGCCGACCGGGCGTCCCGGCGCCGGCATAGATCAGGCGGCCACCGCGGTCGAGCCGTGCGGCAATCGCCTCGGCGGCCGCGGTGATCCGCGGGAGGGCGGCTAGGACTGCACCGTGCGCCTCACCCTCGGCGGCGACAAGCAGCGCGACCACCTCGCTGATGGGGCGCGTATCGAGGTCGTGCAGGTCGGGTCGAACGGCCTCGGTGGCGAGCGCGTCGAGCCGGTTCGGGACGGCGGCTGCGTGCAGGCGGATCACGTGCGGCTCGTGGATCGCGCTCAGCCGCAGCGTCCCGTCGAGCGCGTCGCCGACGGGTGCGACCAGGTCGATCCGCTCGCGCAGTGCTTTCACCCCGGCCAGGCCGCCGACCATCGCCACCGGGCTAACCCCGACCGCTCGGGCGGTCGCCGCGAGCGACTCGGCGGCAGCGCTCACAATCGCCAACGCCACGGGGTCGTCGTCCGCAGCCAGGACGTCGGGCGCGAACGACGCGAGCGCGGCGGCGTCGGTGAGCTGTGCCGGCCAAGTCTTCGGCGGGCCGAAGCGGGCGCTCGCGGCATCGCCCAACGCAGTGAACGGTCCGCGGCCGTCGAGAGCGCGCAAGGCCGCCCGCAGCCCGGCGGTGCCGATCCAGGCGCCGCCGCCCTCGTCCCCCAGCCATGAACCCCAGCCGTCCGCGGTCCGCAGCGCGCCGTCCGCGCCGATCGCGAGTGCTACGACGCCGGTGCCCACGATCAGGACCGTCCCGGGTTTTCCGTCCAGCGCGCCCGCGTGAGCAATGACGGCGTCACTGGTCACCGCGACCCGTTGCGCCCGCAGTGAGCCCAGCAGCGCCTCGCCCAGCGCACGTGCCGCCTCCGGCGCCGTCAGCGCACCGGCGGCGCCCACGATCAGCTCCTCGACCGACCCGAACTGGCTGGCCAACTGGTTGGCTAACTGGTTGGTTAAGGCCCGGATTGCCGCCTCCGCGGCCCGCACGCCGCCAGGCGCCGCGAGCCCCGGCGCGCCTGGCCCATCGACCCGGCGGTCGCCTCCGACGGCCCGACACCTGGTCTTGCCGAGGTCTATGCCGAGGATCATATGGAGAGGATCACCGGCATTGCTTGACCCGCAATCAGGCCGCGATACCAAGTTCCTGGTTGATCTGGTGCCAGTACTGGGGACCGTCCAGGGTGAGAATCAGCCAGTCGTGAATTTGTCCGTTGGCTAATACGAAGTTCATGTTGGCCCCCGCGGTTGTTGCAGCAAGTTGCTTAAGGACAATCGCATCGGGTGAAAGTATGTCCAGGTTGCCTGTGTAAACAGTGGTCGGCGGGAGTCCGGCGAGGCTGCCGTACAAGGGACTGACCATGGGGTTGGTTATCGAAAGACCACCCGCCCATTGTTTGCCGAATTGTTGGGCAAGCCCCACGGGCAGCAGCGGATCCTGGACGAACCCAATATTCGGATTGGTCATTCCTAGGTCCAGCCATGGAGACAGCAGAACCATTGAACCCGGCTGAAGGCCGCCGTGGGCCACGTTGTACTCGAGAGCCGCTAGTGCGAGGTTGCCGCCTGCGGAGTCCCCGATCACGCTGACGTTGGAGGCACCGTGTTGAGCGACTTGCGAGGAGATGAAGTTCGCCATCTGAGGCACCACGAGGCCGGCAGTCCCTCCTTGCTGTATTAAGGGGTAAATCGGCACTTCAATGGTCGCCCCGGTCTGGTATGACATCACCGAGTAATGGATCCAGTGCAAGAACGAGGGCGGGAAGATAAACGCGCCACCGTGAATGCCGACAACGTATTCACCAGTCGGATGAGCTGGCGTGATCTGCACGATGCTCATTCCATTAGATGTGGAGTACGAGACCGTTTCTCCCAACAGCAAATTCAAGAACGGTGGCGGCGAATTGCCGATAAACCACGAGATTGGCGGCACGTCGCTGGCAAAGATCGCTAGTAGCGGATTCCCCGGAGTCGCAAGCCAAGGTTCCAGTCCCGACACGCTGAGAAGAGGCTTTAGCGGGTACAGCAAAGCCTCTTCGAATCGAGTTACCAGGGACGGCGTGCCGGTGAAAGTCAGGGTTTGCCCTGCTGGAATGGGCGGAGCGGCCGGCGCCCCGAAGATAGTGGTGAAGAGCAGGTTGCCCACCCGGTCAAAGCCGTTGGCCACGTTCGTGGGGAACTGCAGGAGTTCCTGCTCGAAGGCCGCCAAAGGTGAAGTGCTGGCCGCCTCCGCGGCGGCGTATGCCCCGCTCGCGTTGGTCAACGCCTGCACGAATCCCTGTTGAAAAGCCGCCGCCTGCGCGCTGAGAGCTTGATAGCCCTGGCCGTGGGCGGAGAACAACGCAGCGATCGCTGCCGATACCTCGTCCTCGGCAGCGGCCAATACCGCTGTCGTGGCATCCGCCGCTCCCTGGTCAGCCGTCGCGACGAGAGAACCGATCGAAGCCACGTTCGTGGCCGCGGCGGACATCGTCTCGGGCAACGCCAATACATACGACACCGCGCCACTCCCCCTACCTGCGGGCAACATTGCCC
>JAVROZ010000697.1:0-5170 GCA_032162485.1 Mycobacterium sp. | reverse complement strand
ACTGGCGCCGGCCCGCCGCCGTCGGGTGGCGGCGCCTGGGGAGCAGGTGCTTGGGTGGCCGGTGCCTGCGGGGCGGGGGATGAGGGCGCCCGCGTGGGCGTCTCCACCGGTTGTTGATTGGGCAGGTGTTGATTGCCCGGTGGGGCGGTCGGGGTCTGCTGCGCCGGAGCCGACGGCTGCTGGGTGGGCACCTGAACGGGAATCGACGGGAGAGTGAGCCGCTCCTGGGGGATGTCGGGCGGCGGGACGGGCGGTTGACCGTTGATCAGCAGCGGGCCCTTCGCGCTGTTCAGCAGCGTCGCCCAGCCTCCATTGCCCAGTGTCGCGCCGATGCTGCATGCGACCGCGCGGTTACCCGCCGACCAGCTCGGCAGCGACACCGTGGGGTAGATCAGCGTCAGCGTGGTGACGCGCAACTTGAGAGGAGCGAGGTAGGCGTCCGTCATCTTGGTGCAGACGTCTTTGATGAACCCGTCCTGCTCAGGTTCGGGCGGCACCGCGTTGGGAAACTTCTCGGCCAGATTCACGGTGCCGGTGACTTCCATCGCGTGTGGGGCCGAGCAGTCGACCGGAACGTCGACGGGCTGGTTGGTGGTCGAGTCGATACCCAGGCATGTACCGGCCGGCCAGACCTTCGACTGGTCGATGTCGGCGACCTTGCCCTTGAAGGCGACCTGGTCGTTGTTCGGGCCGGGCAACTGCAGACCGCACAGCATGCGGCGCTCGCCGGCCTGGCGCCACGCCCGGTCGCCCGACCACAGCATGCTGACGGTGACCTTGCTATTCGGGTCGAACTTGGTGCCGAGGTAGCGGCGCACGGCGGGATCGCACTGTTCGGAGTTGATCTGCTGAATACGGGCCGGCGAGGGCGGCGCGGCGTTCGGTCCGTATTCGGAGCCGGGGAAGGTGCGCATGTCGATGGACTCGGCGACCTCGAACCGGTGGTCGTCGGTGCAATTCACGATGGAAGCGGACTCCGGCGTGCCGTCCGGCCAGTTCAGGCAGTCGCCCGCGGCGGCGCGGCTGAACGCAGCGTTGCCCTTGGAGCCGGTGCTCGGCACCGGATCGCTGTTCATATAACCGGCCAGCCGCCCCGGACCGGTGCCGACCGCGGGAAGTGCGGTGACCAGCCCGGCGATCAACAACCCGCCCAGGGCGGTGAGCAGCAGGGCCCGCCGGGTCGCGGACGCGTGCAGGGAGCGTGGCCAGCGAACCCCGCCGGACGACTTTCGCGGAATCTGGCTGGCTTCGTCTTTGGCTTCGTCTTTGGCTGTGGGGGCTTCGCTGGCTTCGTCGGCGGTCACGCCGGTCGCCGGTGTCGCAGGATCGGCCGACAGCTGTTCCGCCCCGTCGTCTGCGGAGCTGTCGGGTACCGGTTCTTTCTCTGGCGCGTCCAACATCCGCTCCATTCTGACAGCACCGAACCAGTGGTGTTACCAATGTTGCAGATGTGAGACCCAGCCGTCCATCGGCCATCTGACGAGGTCTGACTGCGGTGTCAAAAGTAGTCTTGCGCCCGTGATCGACCTGAAGCTGCTCCGGGAAGACCCCGACGCCGTACGACGCTCCCAACTCAGCCGGGGCGAAGACCCGGCGCTGGTTGACGCGCTATTGACCGCCGATGCGGCCCGCCGTGCGGCGATCTCGGCGGCCGACTCGCTGCGGGCCGAACAAAAAGCCGCCAGCAAGAGTGTGGGCGCCGCTTCGCCGGAGGAGCGTCCGGCGCGGCTGCAACGCGCCAAGGATCTCGCCGAGCAGGTCAAGGCCGCCGAGGCGGACCAGGCCGGGGCCGAGGCGGCGCTGACGGCGGCACACATGGCGATCTCCAATGTCGTCATTGACGGCGTTCCCGCTGGGGGAGAGGACGACTACGCCGTCCTCGAAGTAGTGGGTGAGCCCCGTGTCCTGACCGACCCGAAGGATCACCTGGAGCTCGGAGAATCGCTCGGCCTCATCGACATGGCGCGGGGCGCCAAGGTGTCCGGGTCGCGGTTCTACTTTTTGACGGGCCGCGGCGCACTGTTGCAGCTGGGCCTGCTGCAGCTGGCGCTACGCGTGGCCATCGACAACGGGTTCATCCCGATGATCCCGCCGGTGCTGGTGCGCCCAGAGGTGATGGCCGGAACCGGTTTCCTGGGGGCGCACGCCGATGAGGTATACCGATTGGAAGCCGACGACCTCTACCTGGTGGGAACCTCCGAGGTGCCACTGGCCGGCTACCACTCCGACGAGATCTTGGACCTGGTCGACGGGCCGCTGCGGTACGCCGGCTGGTCTTCGTGCTTCCGTCGGGAGGCCGGCAGTTACGGCAAGGACACCCGCGGCATCATCCGGGTGCATCAGTTCGACAAAGTCGAGGGGTTCGTCTACTGCCGGCCGGAGGAGGCGGAGGCCGAACATCAGCGGCTGCTGGGCTGGCAACGCGAGATGCTCGCGCACATCGAAGTGCCGTACCGGGTGATCGACGTGGCCGCCGGCGACCTCGGCTCGTCGGCCGCGCGCAAATTCGACTGCGAGGCCTGGGTGCCGACCCAGGCGACCTACCGCGAGCTGACGTCCACGTCGAACTGCACCACATTTCAGGCTCGCCGGCTGGCGACGCGCTACCGGGACGCCAAGGGCAAGCCACAGACCGCGGCCACACTCAACGGCACGTTAGGTACCACGCGCTGGCTGGTCTCGATCCTGGAGAATCACCAACAGCCCGACGGCAGCGTGCGGGTGCCCGCGGCATTGGTTCCCTATGTGGGCACCGAGGTGCTGGAGCCGGCCTGAGTCCGATCGCGGTAGTCCGCAGCTAATATTTCGGCGAGCTAGACAATTCGTCGCGCAGCTGTCATGTTCGGAATTGCGTCCAATGCGGACGTTGTGCCGGGGGGCAGGTGGATTTGCGATGAGCTGGCTCGTGCGTTGGTGGCGGCAGCCCGACCATTACGAACAGCTGAGTTCGCATCTGCGTGCCCGCGGTGTGGACACGCTGACCCGTTCCACCATCGCGTGCATCGCCGCCTTGCTGGCGCTTGTCGCAATCGCGACCATCTGGACCCCGACCGGCCCGCACGGCGGGGTCCAAATCGTCTGCGCCCTGGCCGCGGGCGTGGGGGCCGGTGTCGGCGCACTGATTTGGGGGCTGCACTGGCCCACTCGGGCGGCAGCGATTCGGTTCGCCGTGCTGTCCAACGCCAGCATCGCGCTGGTCGCGCTGGCGCAGGACCAACCGCTCGCCGCAATGCTGACCTGCACGACCTTCGCAACCATGGCCACCTATACCGCGCTGTTCCACCCGGCGCGGCTCATGGTCTACAACTTCGTGATCGCGGCTCTGGTCGGCGCCTTCGAAGCCGTCCGCATCACCGCGGCGTACGACCTGACCGCCGCCCTGTGCGGATACTTGCTGCTGCTAACACTCAACCTCGCAGCTCCGTTCGGCATTCAAACGGTGGTGCACGTGCTGGGCGCCGAGGCCGTGCGGGCCGAACGCGATCAGCTGACCGGCCTGCTCAACCGGGGCGCGTTCCACCGGCGGGCGAACAGACACCTGCAGCGCGACGGCGGGCAACCTGTTCACCTGGTGGTGACCGTCATCGATCTGGACCGCTTCAAGCAAATCAACGACAGGTATGGGCACCGCACGGGTGACGATGCATTGGTCGCGGTAGCGCGTGCGCTTCGGGAGAACACCGACGACACCGCCGTGATCGGCCGGGTCGGTGGCGAGGAATTCGCCATCGCCGACAGGTGGCATCCCGACGAGCTGGAGGGCCGAGCGCAGACACTCTGCGAGGCGATCGCGGCGTTGCCTTTCGAACTGACCGCCAGCCTGGGCACCGCCACTGTCCACCTCAACGGCCGGGGAACCGGCCACGGCGACCTACTGGTTGAGCTGATTTCAGCGGCCGATGCCGCGATGTACGTCGCGAAGCGAGGCGGCGGGAACCGGGTGTGTCATCACCGCCCCCCACTGGCGGCGGGCGCCGATCACCTCAGCGATGAACTCGGGGCTTAAGCGTCGACCGTCTGGCGCACCCGTTCGTGCCGGCGCTGGCGTTCGATGGTGGCGAAGTAGAAGGCCAACGCGAACGCGAAGCTGGTGAACAAGCTGCTCACGAAGTACAGCCAGGGCCGCTTCAAGCCGCGCCGATAGCCGTCGATGATGGAAAACAGTGGCAGCAGAACGACGTTCGCGATGGTGTAGTCCTGGCTGGCGGAGCCGGCTGCAGGGTTGGTGAACATCAGCTGGATGTACTGCGTCCAGCTGCCGGGACCCCAGATCGGGTTGTGCGTTCCGGTGATGCCGTGCGGTGCGTACTGCTGCACGAAGCGGATGTTGAAGTACCAGCCCAGCCCGACCGAGCCGATACCGACGACGTAGTACACGATTTCCAGCGGTGAGAACAGTGGTCCGTTCGCCGGTTTGGCATAGACCGCGGGGTTCGATTTGACGATCCAGAGGATGACGGCGATCCCGAGGACGGCGTGGGCGAGGAGTGACACCATTGGCGCAGTCTCGCCCCGTCCGCAAAGTTTTGTCAATATTGTCATAACCAACCGCTAGACGGCTGGGGTACTTTACTGCGATGGTCCGGCCCGCGCAGACGGCGCGCAGCGAACGCACCCGCGAAGCGTTGCGCCAAGCCGCCGTGGTGCGGTTCCTGGCCCAGGGTGTTGAGGACACTTCGGCCGAGCAGATCGCCGCGGACGCCGGCGTTTCGCTGCGGACCTTCTATCGCCACTTCAGTTCCAAACACGATCTGTTGTTTGCCGACTACACCGGACTGCACTGGTTTCGTGCGGCGTTGGACGCCCGGCCTGCTGAAGAACCCGTCATCGACTCCGTCCAGGCGGCCATCTTCGCCTTCCCCTATGACGTTGAGGCCGTTACGAAAATCGCTGCACTGCGGGTTGGTGAGCTGGACCAGGGCCGCATCGTCCGGCACATCCGAGACGTCCAGGCCGACCTGGCCGATGCCATCGCGGCGCAACTGCAGCGGCGTAGCTGTGCGGTGAACCCGACTCCAGATGCGCGGCTCCGCATCACTGTCACCGCCCGCTGCATCGCGGCAGCCGTATTCGGAGCGATGGAAACCTGGATGATTGGCGAGGACCGATCACTCGGGGAGCTGGCGCGGATGTCGCATGGGGCGCTGGAGTCGCTGCGCGACGGCATCTC
>JAVROZ010000696.1:0-2794 GCA_032162485.1 Mycobacterium sp. | reverse complement strand
ATTCTGCTCGTATCATGGTCACCAGATGCCCCGTAAATGCGGGGCGTACGTACTTTGAACGCACGGCCGCGAATTCGCGGGCGCAGCAGGGACGCAACTTGGGAGGCGCGGATGCCACTCTCCGATCATGAGCAGCGCATGCTCGACCAGATCGAGAGCGCTCTTTATGCCGAGGACCCCAAGTTCGCGTCGAGCGTGCGCGGCGGGAATCTGCGGGCGCCCTCGGCGCGACGCCGGCTCCAGGGGGCGGTCGTCTTCATCGTCGGGCTGGCACTTCTGATCTGCGGTGTCGCCTTCCGCGCCACCCAGATCAGTGGATTTCCGATTCTGAGCGTGTTCGGCTTCATCCTGATGTTCGGCGGAGTGGTGTTCGCGATCACGGGGCCACGGGTGGCGGGCGGCCGCGAAGGTGCTCCGCCAGAGGTGGGTTCGGCGCAGCAGAGGCGCGCCAAGGGTAGCAATTCGTTCGCCAGCCGCATGGAGGAAAGGTTCCGCCGCCGCTTCGAAGATTGAGGTCCGCGGGACATCAGGGGCAGCTCCGTAGGGAGCTGCCCTTTTTCTTTGCCGCCCGACACGCCGTAGCTGGCGCCGGTCGCGCATCGGCCTGCCCTTTCGCCCCACCCCGCCCCACGTCGGGCCGAATGGCCGTCTAGCTGCGCGAATCCACTCATCGGCGCCGTCCGGAGCGGTACTCGGCAGCCAACCAGGCCCTGTTTGTGGTGTGCAGTGGGGCTTATGCCCATGCTTTTGCCAGCAGATGGAGCAAAGTGGGGGATCGTGGGGTAATGTGGCGGATATCGGAGCGGCTAGGGCTCCGTGGTTGGAGGTGGCGGGATGTTTCTCGGCACCTACACGCCCAAGCTCGACGACAAGGGGCGGCTCACGCTGCCCGCCAAGTTCCGCGAAGCGCTGGCAGGGGGGTTGATGGTCACCAAGAGCCAAGATCACAGCCTGGCCGTCTACCCGCGGGCGGAATTCGAGAAGCTCGCAGAACGGGCCTCGCAGGCATCGCGCAGCAATCCGGACGCACGCGCCTACCTGCGGTACCTAGCTGCGGCGACCGACGAACAACACCCCGACGCCCAGGGCCGGATCACCTTGTCGGCCGACCACCGCCGCTACGCGAACCTCTCCAAGGACTGCGTGGTCATCGGATCGATTGAGTACCTGGAGATCTGGGACGCAGCGGCCTGGCAGCTATACCAAGAGACCCACGAAGAGAACTTCTCCGCGGCCAGCGATGACACCCTGCGCGACATCATCTAAATCGACCGTTGAGACCGGCCAAGCCCTTGCATGGTGGCCTCTGCCCGAACCGGCCCTGGCGTACTTCCCCAACGCCAGGTCCGCAACCTCGGACAGGGACCTCCGTGCAAGGGCGGGCACACCAACCGGGGGTACTGCGATGCCTGAGGTTCACCCGCACGACCCGGTGCTACTCGCCCGCTGCGTCGAACTGCTGAAGCCCGCTCTCACCCGACGCGCCGCCGACGGTGCCGGCGCCGTCCTCGTCGACGCCACCCTTGGCGCGGGCGGCCACGCCGAACGATTCCTCACCGAACTGCCCGGACTGCACCTCATCGGTCTGGACCGAGACCGCACCGCGCTGGCGATCGCAGCCGAGCGATTGGCGCCCTTTGGCGATCGAGTTACCTTCGTACAGACGCGATACGACGGTTTTTGGGCAGATCGGGATGGCGCCGCGCTTCCCATTGATGGTGTCCTCTTCGACCTCGGCGTCTCGTCCATGCAACTCGACCGCGCCGAGCGCGGGTTCTCCTACTCCGTTGACGCGCCGCTGGACATGCGGATGGATCAGGACGCGCCACTGACCGCCGCAGAGATCCTGAACACCTACGACAAGAGGGCCTTGACCCGGGTACTGCAGGAGTTCGGCGAGGAACGCTTCGCCAGTCGCATCGCAGGCGAGATCGTGCGACGACGTGACCGCAAGCCGTTCGAGACGACAGCCGAACTCGTCGAAGTGCTCTACGACGTCATCCCGGCGCCTGCCCGTCGCACCGGAGGGCACCCGGGTAAGCGCACCTTCCAAGCGTTGCGGACCGCGGTGAACGGTGAGTTGGACTCATTGAGCTCGGCCGTCCCCGCCGCGCTCACTGCACTGCGCGAAGGCGGGCGCATCGTCGTGATGGCCTATCAGTCGCTGGAGGATCGAATCGTCAAGGGCGAGTTCGCCTCCGCGACGGCGTCCCGAACTCCGGCGGGGCTTCCGGTCGAGCTGCCAGGCCACGGGCCGTACTTCGTGTCGTTGACGCGGGGCGCGGAAAAGGCGGGCGCCGACGAGATCGACATCAACCCCCGCAGCGCATCGGTACGGCTGCGAGCTCTGGAAAAGGTTGTCAGAAGGGAAGGTTCGTGATGGCGAAGCGACGAGAACCGGTGCGTGCCAGCGACGAACGCCAGCACAAGCCACGCAAGCCGCGCGAAGCCGCGGCCCAGCGGCGTGCGACCGATGCACCGCCACGCGGGCGTCGGTCGACTCGCGAGCAGCGCCCCGAACACTCGAGGCCGCACACCAGCCCGCTGCCCCGTCCCACCGAGGGCCCGGTCAGGCCGAAGAACGCCGCCCAGGCCAAGGCGCGAGCCAAGGCGCGGAAGGCGAAGGCGCCCAAGGTGGTTCGTCCACCACTCCGGGAGCGGCTACTCGTCAAACTGTCGTCCATCGACCTCGACCCGCGCAGGTTCGTCACCAGGGTGCCCTTCGTGGTGCTGGTGATCGGAGCGCTCGGCCTCGGCCTCGGCGTCACCCTGTGGTTGTCGACGGATGCCGCCG
>JAVROZ010000695.1:0-3376 GCA_032162485.1 Mycobacterium sp. | reverse complement strand
GACCGCGACGCTCGTCACCACTCCGAAGGCCACCCGCACCACACGCGAGTCGTTCGCGGCGGCGCTGGGGCAAGGGTTGGCACAGCGGTACGCGGTGCTGCCGTTGCAGCCGGAAAAACTCAGGTGGCTGGACCGCATCGATGCACTGGTCGTCGACCCGCGGGTGTTGTGCACCAACATATTGCGCGTGGTCCGCATTCGCGGCGCGAGTGAAAAGGAACTGACACCGGCGTGGACCCGCGCCCAGTTGCTGCTGGAGCGCAAGGGCCTCAGCGTGGGCTGGCACCCGGTCGACGCGAAGGTCGAGGCGCTGATCGGCCCGACGCACGATCCGCTGGCCTCGGCGGTGCTGGCCGAGGCCCGCCGCGCCGGCCTGGAACTGATCTCGGTCGACATCGAAGATCTCGGCGAGTTGCAGCCGGCATTCGACGAACTGCGGCCGTTGCAGCGGGCGTCCGTCGACGACGCGCTCGTAGCGGCGCTGGCAGATCTGCAAGAAGCAGGCCACACCGTTGCCGTCCTCTCATCGGGTGCCGCACAAGCGCTTTCGTCGGCCGATGTCGGTTTGGGCCTGATGCCCAACATCGATTCCGAACCGCCGCCCTGGACCGCGGATCTGATCCTGAGCGACCTCGACGGTGCCTGGCGACTGCTACATGCGATTCCGACTGCCAAATCAGCGAGTCGACGCGGCATCGAATTAGCCACCGGCGCAACGGCATTGGGTGCACTACTGATGGTGCCGGGCGTGCGCGGACGCGGGCCCGGTCCGGTGACGACGGGCGCGGCCGCCGGTCTGCTATCGGGATACCTGATGGCCCGAAGCGTGCTGCGCGCGCCGGGTCCACTGCCGGCGCCGATCAACGAGTGGCACGCGATGTCGATCGAACAGGTCCGTACGATGTTGCCTCCACCCCCCGAACCGGAAGTGGAGAAACGGCAGGGCTTGGCCATTCGGGCGATCGGCACGGCGCAGCGCGGGGCCGAACTGACCGACCGTCCGCGCCAAGCGGTTTGGCAATTCCTCAAGGCGGTGCGTGCGGAATTGTCCGACCCGCTGACACCGGTGCTTGCGCTCGGCTCCGCGGCCAGCGCGATACTGGGTTCACCTGTGGACGCGGTGCTGGTCGGATCGGTGCTCACCGGAAACTCCATGCTGGCGGCCAGCCAACGGCTGCGCGCCGAGAGCCGGCTCGACGAGCTCCTCTCGCAACAGATTCCGCCCGCCAGGAAAGTGACTTTCGGCCGCGACGGGGCGCCGGTGTACACCGAGACGAAGGCCGCGCAGCTGCGGCCCGGCGACGTGATCGAGGTGCGCACCCACGAGGTGGTCCCCGCCGACGCCCGACTCGTCGAGGAAGAAGACCTCGAGGTCGACGAATCCACCCTCACCGGCGAATCCCTGCCGGTGGAAAAGCAACTCGACCCGACGCCGGGCGCTGAGCTGGCCGAGCGCCGCTGCATGCTCTACAGCGGAACCACCATCGTGGCGGGCACCGCGGTGGCGCTGGTGACCGCAGTCGGGACCGACACCCAGGAACGCCGCGCCGCCGAACTGGTGTCCACCGAGCACCCCCAGATCGGGCTGGAACATCAGCTCAGCCAGCTCACCAACCGGGCCTTCCCGGTCAGCGCGGCCGGTGGTGTGCTGGTCAGTGGACTTGGCTTGTTGCGCGGCAGGGGTTTACGCGAAGCCGTCGCGAGTGGGATCGCGATCACCGTAGCGGCGGTGCCCGAAGGCATGCCGCTGGTGGCAACCCTCGCGCAGGCGGCGTCGGCCCGGCGACTGACCAACTACGGCGCGCTGGTACGTGTGCCGCGGTCGGTGGAAGCACTGGGCCGCATCGACGTCGTGTGCTTCGACAAGACGGGCACGCTGTCCGAGAACCGGCTGCGGGTGTCGCAGGTGCATCCGGTCGAGGGCTACTCCCGCGACGACGTCCTGCGGTTAGCGGCCAGTGCTGCACCGGACGCCAACGGCGGACCGCAGGTGCACGCGACCGACCGCGCGATCATCGAGGCGGCCCACGCCCTCGACGCCCCGGCAGTGGACGCAGTCGAAGTATCAGCGCACCTGCCGTTCCGCTCGGGCAGGTCGTTCTCGGCGTCGGTGTCCGGCGACGAGTTGACCGTCAAGGGCGCACCCGAGGTCGTGTTGGCCGCCAGCGATGGCATCGGGCCCGACATCGAGGCGAGCGTCCGGGCGCTGGCCGCCGAAGGGCTCCGGGTGATCGCCGTCGCGCGGCGCCGGCTGACCCCACAACAGTCGCGACTGGTCGCCGAGGACGAAGACGCCATCGCCGAGCTGGCCAGTGGCGAGCTGTCGTTCGCAGGTTTCCTTGGGCTGTCCGACACCCCGCGGGCCGAAGCGCCCGCCCTGCTGGCCGCGCTCGCCGAGCGGGAAATCGGCATCCGACTGATCACCGGCGACCACCCGATCACCGCCACGGCAATCGCCCGGGAACTGGGCATGTCGGTGACGGCCGACCAGGTCATCAGCGGCGCCGAATGGGATGCCCTGTCGCGTAAGGACCAGGAGCGGGTGGTCACCGACCGGGTGATCTTCGCCCGGATGTCGCCGGAGAACAAAGTGCAGGTGGTGCAGACGCTGGAGCGCGCCGGCAAGGTCTGCGCGATGGTCGGCGATGGCGCCAACGACGCCGCTGCAATCCGAGCGGCCACCGTCGGCATCGGCGTCGTAGCCCGCGGCAGCGACTCGTCCAGCGTGGCGGCCGACGTGGTGTTGCTCGACGCACGCATCGAAGCGCTGCTGAACGCGATCGACGAAGGTCGCGAGTTGTGGCGGCGGGTTCAGGCCGCGGTGTCGGTTCTGCTCGGCGGCAACGCGGGCGAGGTCGCGTTCGCCATCATCGGCAGCGCGATCACCGGCGATTCGCCGCTCAACACCCGCCAACTGTTGCTGGTGAACATCTTCACCGACGCCCTGCCCGCGGCGGCCCTGGCGGTCAGCAAGCCGAGCGGTCCGGTGCGAACCGAAGGCCGTGGCCCCGACGAGCGGACGCTGTGGCGAGCCGTCGCAGTCCGGGGCACGACCACTGCCGCGGCCGCGACCGCGGCGTGGGCGATGGCCGGAGTCACCGGGCGCCCCCAACGAGCCTCAACGGTGGCACTGGTCGCGCTGGTGTCAGCGCAGCTGGGCCAGACGCTGCTGGATTCGCGTACTCCGCTGGTTCTGTTGACCGCGGGAGGGTCATTGGCCGTGATGGGGACACTGATCAGCATCCCCGGCGTCAGCCAATTGCTCGGCTGCACTCCGCTTGGCCCGCTCGCCTGGGCGCAGGCGCTGGGCTCAGCTGGGGCTGCGACCGCCGCGGTGGCCGTCGCGACCCGGGTGTTCGTCGATAAGCCGCCCCCG
>JAVROZ010000694.1:0-6955 GCA_032162485.1 Mycobacterium sp. | reverse complement strand
CTCGTACTTCGACGCGGGCTAGACGCTCTGGGGCCCATCCGGGCTCAGCTGCACCGATAACCCGGCCGACGGGCCCAGGCTGCATGCCGCATGCCCGACGGGCGACGCTTGGTCAAGCCGGTTTGGCGTTGCATGCCGACGGTTGGGTAAGGTGACCGGGTCATTCAGTACAGCTGATCACGGGTTAGATAGCGGAGTTCATGGGTTCAGTAATCAAAAAGCGGCGCAAACGTATGTCGAAGAAGAAGCACCGCAAGCTGCTACGTCGCACCCGGGTGCAGCGCAGAAAACTTGGCAAGTAAGCCCTGCCGGCGCGTACCGTCACCAGTCCGTAACGACTCCGTTTCTCCTCGTCGCTAGGCTGTCTAGGTGGATTCGTCGAACGGGGGGACCAGCGGCCAGCACACCAACCCAGACACCGTGCACTACCCAAAAGTTGTGCTGGTTACCGGTGCGTGCCGGTTCCTGGGCGGCTATTTGACCGCTCGTCTCGTGCAGAACCCGCTGATCAACCGCGTCATCGCGGTGGATGCGATCGCGCCGAGCAAGGACATGCTGCGCCGGATGGGCCGCGCCGAGTTCGTGCGCGCCGATATTCGGAATCCTTTTATCGCGAAGGTGATTCGAAACGGCGACGTCGACACGGTGGTGCATGCGGCAGCCGCGTCGTACGCGCCGCGATCCGGTGGTACGGCGGCGTTGAAGGAACTCAACGTGATGGGCGCGATGCAGTTGTTCGCGGCCTGCCAGAAGGCGCCGTCGCTGCGTCGGGTGGTGCTGAAGTCGACCTCGGAGGTATACGGGTCGAGCCCACACGACCCGGTGATGTTCACCGAGGACAGCAGCAGCCGTCGGCCCTTTCGTGAGGGCTTTGCCAAGGACAGCCTTGATATCGAGGGTTACGTGCGCGGGCTGGGCCGGCGTCGGCCAGATATCGCGGTGTCGATTCTGCGGTTAGCCAACATGATTGGGCCTGCGATGGACACCTCGCTGTCGCGCTACCTGGCGGGTCCGCTGGTGCCGACGATGTTCGGCCGCGATGCGCGACTGCAGTTGCTGCACGAGCAGGATGCGCTGGGCGCGCTGGAGCGCGCGGCGATGGCCGGCAAGGCCGGGACTTTCAACATCGGCGCCAACGGAATCATCATGTTGTCCCAAGCGATTCGTCGCGCGGGCCGAATTCCATTGCCAGTACCGAGCTTCGGGGTGTGGGCTTTGGATTCGCTGAGACGGGCAAATCGTTACAATGAGATCAGTCGCGAGCAATTCGCCTACCTGAGTTATGGGCGCGTAATGGACACCGTCCGAATGGTTTCGGAACTCGGTTATCAACCAAAGTGGTCGACTGCAGAGGCGTTCGACGACTACCTTCGCGGCCGCGGCCTAACTCCCATTATCGACCCTGATCGGGTACGCTCCTGGGAGGGTCGTGCCATAGCTGTGGCGCAGCGCTGGGGTACTCGGAGCCCCATTCCGCGGTCGGGTCAGAAATAGATTTGGGTAGATAACGTGGCGGGTGAAAGCAGAGCGAATGTTATTCCACTGCACAGCAATCGGGGTCGTGTAGCGGCGCGTCGCCGTGCCGGTGCGCGCTTGGATGCATCGCGTCAGCACCCTTCGTTGCTCGCTGATCCGAACGGCCACGCGTCGGCCGAAGAGATCGCCGCTGTCGTCCGCGAAATCGACGAGCACAGGCGTGCCGCGGGGGCGTCGTCGACCGGCGAAGCACCGCTCAACGATGTCGCTCAACGGGTCGCCGCGGTTGCCGGATTTTTCCGGCAGCGGTTGCTCGGGGATTACACCGTCGACGAATTCGGATTTGATCCGCATTTCAATGACGCCGTCGTTCGGCCTTTGCTGAGGTTCTTCTTCAAGTCTTGGTTCCGGGTCGAGGTCAGCGGTATCGAGAACATCCCCAGTGACGGGGCGGCATTGCTCGTCGCCAACCACGCCGGGGTGTTGCCGTTCGACGGCCTGATGCTGTCGGTCGCTGTGCACGACGAACACCCCGCCGAGCGCGACCTGCGTCTGCTGGCTGCCGACATGGTGTTTGACTTGCCATTGGTGGGCTCCACCGCCCGCAAAGCGGGTCACACCATGGCCTGCACGGCCGACGCACACCGACTGCTCGCCTCGGGCGAACTCACCGCGGTGTTCCCGGAGGGCTACAAGGGCCTGGGAAAGCGGTTCGAGGACCGCTACCGGTTGCAGCGGTTCGGGCGTGGCGGTTTCGTTTCGGCCGCGCTGCGCACCAAGGCGCCGATCGTGCCGTGCTCGATCATCGGATCCGAAGAGATCTATCCGATGTTGACCGACGTGAAACTGCTGGCGCGGCTGTTCGGTCTGCCCTACTTCCCGGTGACGCCGCTGTTCCCGTTGGCCGGCCCGGCCGGACTGGTGCCACTGCCGTCGAAGTGGCGGATCGCGTTCGGTGAGCCGATCCACACCGCCGACTACGCGCCCAGCGACGCCGACGACCCGATGATCACCTTCGAGTTGACCGACCAGGTGCGTGAGACCATCCAGCAGACGCTGTACCGGCTGCTGGCCGGGCGCCGCAATATCTTTTTCGGCTGACCCCTAAAAACGCTAAACGCAAACCGCCGCCGCGACTCTGGCGAATCGCAGCGGCGGTTAGTGTTCTGACGCGTTACTTGACCAAGGTGAACTGACACACGTTGGTGTAGCCGTCACGGAACAGGTCAGAGCAACCGGTCAGGTAGCGCTGCCAGATGTCGTACATCTCCTGGCCCTTGAGCTCGATGGCCTTTTCCTTATTCGCTTCCAGCGCCTCGGCCCAGGCGTTCAAGGTGGGGACGTAGTTCTTGCCGATGTAGTGGTGGCGCTCGATCTTGAAACCCGCCTCGGTCGAGTAGCGGTCGACCTGCTCGACCTGGGGCAACTTACCGCCGGGGTAGATCTCCTTCAAGATGAAGCTGATGAAGCGCAGCAAGCTCATCGTGGTCTTGAGACCCATTGCCTTGCCCTCTTCGGCGGTGGGCACCACGATCGAGTGCAGCAAGAAACGGCCGTCGTCAGGCAGCAGGCTGTAGTACTTCTTGAAAAAGGTGGCGTAGCGCTGGTATCCGGCGTCGCCGGCCCCATCGGCGAAGTGCTCGAACGCGCCGAGTGACACGATCCGGTCCACCGGCTCGTCGAACTGCTCCCAGCCCTGCAGGCGAACCTCTTTGTGGCGGGGGCTGTCCATCTCAGCAAACTTCTGCTCGCAATGAGCAACCTGGTTCTCGCTCAGCGTCAGGCCGATGACGTTGACGTCGTAGTGCTCGACGGCGTGCCGCATGGTCGAACCCCAGCCAGACCCGATGTCGAGCAGTGTCATGCCGGGTTCGAGGTTGAGCTTGTCCAGCGCCAGCTTGCGCTTGGCGAACTGCGCCTCTTCGAGTGTTTTGGTCTGCGGCTCGTCGATATTGGGGTTCTCATCGAAGTACGCACAGCTGTACGTCATCGAAGGATCAAGCCAGAGCTTGAAGAATTCGTTCGACCGGTCGTAGTGCGACTGCACCGCCTCGACCGGGGGCTGCAGCTGGGTGCCACCCGTATTGCCTTGTGATGTCATGAAAAACGACGCTACCTGCTCTGATCAGATGGATGCAATTGCGGCCACGGTCGCCTCGGCATTGGAGTCGTGTGCGGCCTCACCCAGCATGGTGACCACGCTGGTGACGACCGGGTTGCCTTCGGCGTCTGTCACTTCACTGCGGATTTCGGCCAACACCGTGCCGTGGGACTGGATCACCGAGTCCAAATAGGTGTCGAAGTGCAGTTCGTCGCCCACCATGATCGGCCGGTGGAATTTGAACTTCTGGTCGCGGTGCATGACCCTGGCGATGTTGATCGGGATGCTGAACTTGGTGAAAATCTCCAGCTGAACACGCCGCCCGGCGATCGCCAGAAACGTCAGCGGGGCGACCACGGCTGGATAACCGGCTTCGGCGGCGGCCGCTTCGGAGTAGTAGACGGGATTGTCGTCTTTGAGTGAAAGTGCGAACTCGCGGATCTTTTCGCGTCCGACCAGGAAGTGGTCTTGCTGTCGGTAGTGCTTACCGATGATCCCTTGGGCTCCCTCAGGAAGAGTCATCCCGGCGCTTTCCCCTCGAATAGTTTGCTCAGCGGCGCAGCTTATCAGCGTGATTGGCGTTTTGAGGCCAGAGCCGCCAGCGCGCCGCCCGCCGCTCCGAGCGCCAGGGCGGACGGCACCCCGATGCGGGCGGCCTTGCGGGCGGTGCGAAAGTCGCGGATCTCCCATCCCCGCTCGCGGGCGAGGCTGCGCAGCCGCGCGTCGGGATTGATCGCGACAGCCGTGCCCACCAGGGACAGCATGGGCACGTCGTTGAAGCTGTCTGAGTAAGCGGTGCAACGTTTGAGGTTGAGGCCCTCCCGGATCGCCAGTGACCGCACCGCGTGCGCCTTGCCGGGGCCATGCAGGATGTCTCCGACCAGCCTGCCGGTGAAGACGCCATCGACCGATTCGGCCACGCTGCCCAGAGCGCCGGTCAGGCCCAGTCGGCGGGCGATGGTTGACGCGAGCTCGTAGGGCGTGGCGGTGATCAGCCACACCTGCTGGCCGGCGTCGAGATGCATCTGGGTGAGCTCACGGGTGCCGGGCCAGATCTTGTCGGCGATGATCTCGTCGTAAATCTCCTCGCCGAGCCGCACCAATTCGTCGACCGACCGGCCCTCGATGAAGGCGAGAGCCTTGCTGCGGCCGGCCGCGACGTCTTGGCTGTTCTCCCGGCCGAGAACTTGAAACTTGGCCTGCGCGTAGACGAATCCCAGCACGTCGCGATAGGTGAAATAGTCGCGCGCGGCCAACCCGCGACCGAAGTGCACCGCCGAGGAACCCTGCACCAAGGTGTTGTCCACATCGAAAAATGCGGCGGCGGTCAAATCGACGGGCGGCGGCAACCGCTCAGCGGCGCCGGTGGCGTGCAGGTCGTCCAGCGCTCGCTCGGCACTGGCGTTGGCCGCCAAAGCCTCCAGGTCGACGCGACCGGTGTCAACGATGCCGGCGTCACCGGTGTGAAGAGCATCACCGGCGTGAACGATGCCGTCCATGGGGTCAGAGGAAGCCATCAGAACCTCCCAAGTCGCTAGGTAGCCGGTGCCCGGTCCGGTGAAGCCGTCGAGCCGATATCAACCCTATCGGGCCTCTCAAATCCCGCCCGTTGACACTTGGTGGGGAAGGGGGCTCTACCGGGCGCGGCGGGTGCTGCCGGGGCGGTGTTTCCCGGAGCCTGATGCCAGACTGGTGGCCATGACAGCACCCGCCGGCCGTCGGAAGGTCGAGCTGCTCACCCGTGCCGGTTGCGCGATCTGCCTGCGGGTACACGCCCAACTGGCCGGGCTGGCCGGGGAGCTCAACTTCGATTTGGTCAGCACCGATGTCGACGACGCCGCGCTGGCCGGAAACCCGGTGCTGCGTGCCGAATTCGGCGATCGGCTACCGGTGGTTCTGTTGGACGGACGTGAGCACAGCTACTGGGAGGTCGACGAACCACGGTTGCGGGCCGACCTCGCAGCGCGCTGAGTGCGGTTCGCTCGAGTGCCCGTTATTTGGTAGCCCACCTGACAACCGACTACCGTAGGGAATAGTTCACTTTCCGACGCTGCAAGGGAGCGGGCCAGGTGATGCTGCCGTGAGCATCCTGCTCTTCGGGGTTTCGCACCGCAGTGCGCCGGTCACCGTCCTGGAACAACTCAGCATCGACGAGTCCGATCAGGTGAAGATCGTTGACCGGTTGTTGCAGTCATCGCTGGTGACCGAGGCCATGGTGCTCTCGACGTGTAACCGCGTGGAGGTGTACGCCGTGGTCGAGGCGTTCCACGGCGGTCTATCGGTGATCGGGCAGGTATTGGCCGAATACTCCGGCCTGTCGATGGGCGAACTGACCAAGCACGCCTATGTCCGCTACAGCGAGGCCGCCGTCGAGCACCTGTTCGCGGTGGCCAGCGGCCTCGATTCGGCAGTGGTCGGCGAGCAGCAGGTGCTGGGCCAGGTACGCCGTGCCTATGCCGCTGCCGAGGCCAACAGCACGGTGGGGCGGGTGCTGCACGAGTTGGCGCAGCGGGCACTGTCGGTCGGCAAGCGGGTGCACTCCGAAACCGCGATCGATGCGGCCGGCGCCTCGGTGGTCTCGGTCGCCCTCGGTATCGCCGAACGCAAACTTGGCGGCCTGAACGGCAGAACCGCCGTCGTAGTCGGAGCCGGGGCGATGGGTGCCTTGGCGGCCGCGCACCTGAGCCGGGCCGGCATCGGCCAGGTACGCGTGTTGAACCGGTCATTCGCCCGGGCCCAGCGATTGGCGGACCGGATCGATGGGTGTGACACGCCGGCCCAGGCCCTGAGCCTCGATCGCCTGGCTGATGCCTTGGGTGATGCCGATGTCGTAGTCAGCTGTACCGGCGCGGTCAGCCCGGTGATTTCGCTCGCCGACGTACACCACTCGCTGGTCAATGCGCGCCGCGACGAAACCACCAGACCGTTGGTCATCTGTGATCTCGGGATGCCGCGCGACGTCGACCCGGCGGTGGCCGGGCTGCCCGGCGTCCTGGTCGTCGACGTGGACCGGGTGCAACACGAACCGTCGGCCCATGCGGCGTCCGCCGACGTCGACGCTGCCCGCCAGATCGTCGCCACCGAAGTTGCTGCCTACCTGGCGGGGCAGCGGATGGCCGAAGTCACCCCGACGGTCACAGCGCTCCGTCAGCGGGCCGCCGATGTGGTGGAGGCCGAGTTGCTGCGTCTGGACAACCGGCTGCCGAGGCTGGATATCGCCGAGCGTGAGGAGGTCGCCCGTACCGTGCGACGGGTGGTCGACAAGCTGCTGCACGCGCCCACGGTGCGGATCAAGCAGCTCGCCAGTGCCCCCGGCGGCGACAGCTACGCCGAGGCGCTGCGCGAACTCTTCGAACTGGACCAGACCGCTGTCGATGC
>JAVROZ010000693.1:0-4097 GCA_032162485.1 Mycobacterium sp. | reverse complement strand
CCTGCGGCATTCTGGTCGCCACATTGGTCGCCGGTAACCGCACCGGTTCGCTGGTGATGATTTTCGTGTGCCTGTTCTGTGCGTTCTACTTCATGCAGGTGACCCAGAGCCTGATGGCCTTCTGGATCACCACCATGCTGGCGTTGCTGTACGGCCTCCTTGGCCAGTTCAGCTTCGACGTGCTGCTGCTGCGGATCGAGGAGACCGCCATCGGGGGGGTCATCGGAGTCGCGGTGGCAATCCTGGTGCTGCCCACCAACATTGGTACCACGCTGCGCAACCACACCCGCGAGTTCCTGACGTCGCTGTCCACCCTGATCGAGACATCCATCGCGACAATGTTCGACCATCTCGGCCCGGACCAGCCAGACCGACCGACCGAACGGGCGCGACAGCTCGACCGCCAGTTGCAACAGATCCGGGCCACCGCCAAGCCCCTGCTGGCGGGCGTCGGCGGGCTGGCCGGTCGGCGTGACATTCAACGCAGGCTGAGGTTGTTCGGTGCCTGCGACCGCTACGCCCGGATCCTGGCCCGCCGCAGTGAGCAGTACCAGGACCCGAATTACCCCTCGGAGCTTGCCGATGCGGTCAACACCGCGGCCGCCCAGATTCAACGCAACATCGACGCACTGGTCGCGACGCTCGACGGTGTGCGGGCCCCGAACGTGGTCTCGGCGGCCGATGCCCTGGACGCCGCAGAAACCCTGGCCAGGCAACACGACAGTTCGTTCAATCCGGCCACACCGGGGCCGGACCCGCGACGACACCCTTCGGTATTGCACCCGTTGCGTCAGATCGACCGGGCCGTCGTCGCGTCAGCGACCCACCTCGATCCGGACGTTATCCTCAAAACACCTGGGCCGCAGGAGAACTGAGCGGCGCTCCGTCAAGGTACCGGCCACACCTTCCTGAGTAGGTCGGCCAATTCGATGGTCACCTGACCAAGCATCAATTGCACCTCCGGTTGTTGCTCGGGGGGCAGGGCATGAACGTCGTTCTGCACGATGGTCGCCTGCTGGCTGAGTTGGTTCAGGCGCTGTTGCCGCTGAGCCGGGGTGAGGCTGTCCCAGCTGGCGTGCAGCTCCGATGTCTGCTGCTGTAGCTGTTGCACCTCGGCCCGGGGATCTGCCTGCGCGGGACTCGCTGTCACCGCTGCGGTGGTCGCCAGGACGGCAGCGGCTATCGCTCGCAATCTCATGGCACTCCCCTCTCCAGCTTTCTTTCAAGCCGGTTGAGCCTCCAGGCTGCCGTGCGCCGCTTGCCCGATCTTCGCGGAATTCTTGCGAAACTCTTGCGTTAGTGGGCCGCGGCATCGCTACCATCTGCCTAACGCTGCGCTTCAACCTGAGGAGCAAGACCATGGCCGCTCCGAACCTGCCGCCCGGATTCGACTTCACCGACCCCGACATCTACGCCCACCGGTTACCGGTGCAGGAGTTCGCGGAGCTTCGCGCGACCGCCCCGCTCTGGTGGAATGAGCAACCGGCCGATCAAGGTGGGTTCGGTGACGGGGGCTATTGGGTGGTGAGCAAGCACCGCGACGTCCGCGAGGTTTCCTTGCGCAGCGACATCTTCTCGTCGGCGGAGAAGTCGGTCGTCCCCCGCTACCGGGAAGAAGTGGCACAGGGACAAATTGAGGCCGGACGAACGTCGATGATCATGATGGACGACCCCGAACACAGTCGGCTACGCAAGATCGTTGCACGCGGTTTCACGCCCCGCGCCATCGAGCGGCTACGGGCCGACCTCACCGAGCGCGCCGGTCGAATCGCCGAGCAAGCGGCCGCAGCGGGCTCGGGTGATTTCGTCCGTCAGGTGGCCGCCGAGTTGCCACTGCAGGCGATTGCCGGGCTACTCGGGGTCCCGCTGGAAGAACGCGAGAAGTTGTTCGACTGGTCCAACCAGATGATCGGCAGCGACGACCCGGAGTTCGCCGAATTTGACTCGTTGACCTCGGCGGCCGAAATGATGTGGTACGCAATGCAATTAGCGGAGCGTAAAGCGAAGGACCCAGGCCCGGATATCGTTTCGACGCTGATCCGGGCCGATGCCGACGGTCACCGGCTTTCCGAGGCCGAGTTCGGCATGTTCGTTGTCACGCTGGCGATTGCCGGAAACGAGACGACCCGCAATTCGATCACCCAGGGGATGATGGCCTTCACCGACTACCCCGACCAGTGGGAGCTGTTCAAGTCCCAGCGCCCCAACACCGCCGCCGACGAGATCATTCGGTGGGCGACCCCGATCACCGCGTTTCAGCGAACTGCTCTGGTGGACACCGAACTTGGCGACGTGCGAATCAAGAAGGGTCAGCGGCTGGTGATGTTCTACCGCTCGGCGAACTTCGACGAAGAGGTCTTCGACGACCCGTTCACGTTCAACATTCTGCGTAGCCCGAACCCGCATGTCGGATTCGGGGGCACTGGGGCGCATTACTGCATCGGCGCCAACTTGGCGCGCATGCCGATCGAGCTGATGTTAAATGCGATCGCCGACACGATGCCCGACCTGACCTCAGTCGGCGAACCCGAGCGGCTGCGGTCACCATTCATCACCGGCATCAAGCACTGGCAGGTCGACTACGGAAGCAAGTGCCCGGTTCACTAGGGAATCATTGCCCAACCGCAGGTCGTTTTCGGCAGCTCAGGCTTAGCCTCATGGCATGGATCGCATCTGGGAACGGTTCGGCGGGGATCTTCGGATCGGCATTGGAGTCAATACCGGTGTGGTGATCGCCGGCACCATCGGTGGCGGCGGCAAACTCGAGTTCACGCTGATCGGTGACACCGTCAACGTCGCTGCCCGCGTCGAGCAACTAACCAAGACCACTGGCGACGCAATTCTTCTCACCGGCCAGACAGTTGACGCCCTGGCTTCTCGACCGGCCGCACTCACCGACCGAGGGTTTCACGCGCTGAAGGGCAAGTCAGCGGAAGTGCAGATCTTCGGCCTCGACCCACGGGCCGACGCCATCTCGGCCTGACCCGTCGCGCAGTGCTTTCGGCGTACGGGGTCAATCGGGTTCGTCGTCGTCCTCTTGATACAGCAGCTTCTCGGGGTGATGGAACGTGCTGGTTCGCGGTTGGCCGCGGTTGCGCGAAGTACCTTTTAAATCGGTCAGCCATTACGGGCCGAGCCGCCGGTATCTCGACGTCCTGCTACTCGGCCGGCGCCAGGGAATTAGCCTGAAATGGCTTCGGTCGCCGGGTCGAGGCCGAAAACCTGCACGGCGGCTGACTTGCCTTTCAGGGCGTGGGATCCCCGGTCGGTGAGTCCGGGTGGCCGAGATACCAGGGCGTCGACGCACTGGTGGGTGAGAAGGATCGTGTCACCGGTGGTCTTGGTGAGCTGCTCGACGCGGGCAGCGACGTTGACGGTGTCGCCGATCAGGGTGAACTCGAGTTTTCCTGCGCCGCCGATAGTTCCGGCGATCACCAGACCGGTGTTGATCCCGATGCCGATCCGAAGCTCGCCCTCGAACCGTTCGGCAACCACGCGCTGAATCAACACCGCAGCGTTCACCGCGGCGTCGGCATGATCGGCGAGGTCGTTGGGCGCGCCGAACACGGCCAGCGCTCCGTCGCCGAGGAATTTGTTGACATGCCCACCGGCATCCACGACGGCAGGCACCACGATCTCGAACAAGGCGTTGAGGCGGGCGACGGTGTCCTCGGCGGAGTTCGCTTCCGCGAACGGAGTGAAGTCGCGAACATCGACGAACATCACCGTCACCTCGCGGCGATCCCCAGTGAAGATATCGTCGCCCTGCTCGAGCAGTCGCGCTGCCAAGGCTGGGTCGACGTCAGTACCGAAGGCGGCCTGAAGTCGTTGCCGCTCAGCCAAACCGGCTTGCATGCGATTGAACGTCGCCGCAAGCGCGCCGAGGTCATCGTCTTGAACCACCGGCAGTCGTTGGGCGTAGTCACCCGCCGCAACCCGCTCGGTTCCTTCGGCGAGGTCGCGAATCGGTCGCAAGGACGGCGAGACAATCGCGGGGAGGGTGATCGGTGCCGCTAAGCCGAGCGTCAATGCAAACCCGATCACAACGGAGACCGCCGGGTCTTCAAAGGCTCGATGCAGCAAAGCCCCGAGCATTG
>JAVROZ010000692.1:0-10004 GCA_032162485.1 Mycobacterium sp. | reverse complement strand
CCTACCAGGGCATCGTGGCCCACGAATAGAACTGGCCGGTCCCCACGTCGTGAACACCGTAGGAGTCCCAGT
The DNA here is from genome assembly GCA_032162485.1 of Mycobacterium sp. Lineage (GTDB taxonomy): Bacteria > Actinomycetota > Actinomycetes > Mycobacteriales > Mycobacteriaceae > Mycobacterium. The sequence continues at coordinate 9,932 of JAVROZ010000692.1, read as the reverse complement.
AGTAGTCGTGGCACACGCCGCCGTCCCACGGCACCGGCCGGCCGGCCGGGTTGGGGTCGCCCGGGCACCACGTGGTGCAGGCTTGCAGTCGCGGGCAGTTCCCTTGTTCGGCCTGAGCGGGTGCGGCGAGCGTCAGACCCGCGAGCGCCAGCGGGATCGCCGCTATCGCCGCAATGTGTGCTTTTCTGCGCTGCGAGGTGCCGGGCAGGGACATGTTGACCCCTTCGTCGAGTGTGGGCGAGTCATCAACGACTATCTGGCGCGCATGGCTACCGATCCCAACTTTCGCGCCCTTGACTTCGACTACTCGTCGCGCAGCTGGGGATCGGCCTCTAGATGGGTCAGGCCGTTCCACATCAGGTTGACCAGGTGCGCGGCAACCACTTCCTTCTTGGGCTCGCGTGCGTCGAGCCACCACTGGGCCGTCATCGACACCGACCCCACCAGCGCCTGGGCGTACAACGGGGCCAGCTCGGGGTCCAGACCGCGGCGGGCGAAATCGCCCGCCAGGATGGAGCTGACCTGGCTGACGGCGTCGTTGAGCAGGCTGGAATAGGTGCCCGAGCTGATCGACGCGGGCGAGTCGCGGATCATGAGCCGGAAACCGTCGGTGCGTTCTTCGACGTAGGTGAGCAATGCCAGCGTGACCAACTCGACGCGCACTCGGGATCGGTTGTTCGTCAACGACGAGGTGATGCCGTCCAGCAGTGCCGACATCTCCCGGTCGACGACGACGGCGTACAAGCCCTCTTTGCCGCCGAAGTGCTCGTAGACGACGGGTTTGGAGACATTGGCGCGCTGGGCGATCTCTTCGACCGAGGTCCCGTCGTAGCCGCGTTCGGCAAACAGGGATCGGGCAATACCGATTAGTTGGTGCCGACGCTCGCTGCCGGTCATTCGGGCGCGCGGTATCCGCGCCTCTTTATCAGGCGCTTTATCCGGTTCAGCCACGTCATCAGCGTAGCCAGTGCGTGCGGTGACATCGGGCTGAAATGCGCAATCGCGATTTGTGACGGCTCACGGGTCCCCAATGGGAACCGCTGACGTGGCTAGGGCGCATCAGCGTTCGTGGACCTGTTGAAGCCGCAAGCGGACGGCATTTTCGGCAGACTAAAGTCACATCGGCGGCTTACGAGCCGTTGATGACAATCCGTCGTGGTGTAATCGGCAGCACCTCTGATTTTGGTTCAGAAAGTTCAGGTTCGAGTCCTGGCGACGGAGCTTCCTTGGAGCGCACTTTTGCCTCGAGCACCCGGCAAATGTCACGCTGGACGGCGTGTCGGCCCTGCGCCCGCCGGTTCGCGGGAGAAAAATTCCAACTTAAGGAGAGTTGATGACGTTTCGTGGTGACACCGCGGTCCTGGTCTTGGCGGCCGGCCCCGGCACCCGGATGCGGTCAGCTACCCCGAAGGTGCTGCACACCATTGCCGGGCGCAGCATGTTGTCACACTCGCTGCACGCGATGACCAAGCTCGCACCACAGCACCTGGTCGTGGTGCTCGGCCACGGTCACCAGCGCATTTCCCCGCTTGTCGCCGAGCTGGCCGACAGCTTCGGTCGCACCATCGACGTCGCGCTGCAGGATGAACCCTTGGGGACCGGGCATGCGGTGCTGTGTGGGCTGTCCGCGCTGCCCGAGGATTACGCCGGCATCGTCGTCGTCGCCGCGGGCGACACCCCGCTGCTCGACGCCGACACCCTGGCCGACCTGATCTCCACGCACCGGGCAGCGGCCGCGGCGGTGACCGTGCTGACCACCACCCTGGACGATCCGCACGGCTACGGCCGCATCCTGCGCACCCAGGACAACGAGGTGATGGCGATCGTCGAGCAGACCGACGCGACCACCTCGCAGCGCGGAATCCGCGAGGTCAACGCGGGCGTCTACGCGTTCGACATCGCCGCGCTGCGGTCGGCGCTGAGCCGGCTGAGCTCCAATAACGCCCAGCAGGAGCTCTACCTGACCGACGTCATCGCGATCTTGCGCCGCGACGGCCAATCCGTCAGCGCCCGCCACATCGAGGACAGCGCCGTAGTCGCGGGCGTCAACAACCGCGTTCAACTCGCCGATCTGGGCGCCGAGCTCAACCGCAGGATCGTTGCCGCTCACCAGTTGGCCGGTGTGACCGTGGTCGATCCGGCGAGCACCTGGATCGACGTTGACGTGACGATCGGCCGTGACACCGTCGTCCACCCGGGCACCCAGTTGCTGGGCCGCACCCGGATCGGTGGGGGCTGCGCCGTCGGACCGGACACCACCCTGACCGACGTTCAGGTCGGTGACGGCGCCACCGTCTGCCGCACCCACGGCACGTCGGCGACCATCGGTGACGGCGCCACCGTCGGCCCGTTCACCTTCCTGCGCCCCGGCACCGTGCTGGGCGGGCAAAGCAAGCTGGGAGCGTTCGTCGAGACCAAGAACGCCAATATCGGCACCGGAACCAAGGTCCCGCACCTCACCTACGTCGGTGATGCCGACATCGGCGAGCACAGCAACATCGGGGCGTCCAGCGTGTTCGTCAATTACGACGGCACGACCAAACGGCGTACCACCATTGGTTCGCACGTGCGGACCGGCTCGGACACCATGTTCGTGGCGCCGGTGACCGTCGGCGACGGCGCCTACACCGGCGCCGGCACGGTCGTGCGCGACGACGTACCGCCCGGTGCACTGGCGGTGTCGGCCGGGCAGCAACGCAACATCGAAGGCTGGGTGCAACGCAAGCGCCCGGGGACGCCAGCCGCCGAGGCCGCACAGAAGGCCGCCGAGTCGGCACCGAAGGCGACAGAACCGGATCAGACACCGTGAGGCAACGTCCCGGCAACCCGGCCGCAGAACCAGGGTCTTCGCTACGTACGATTGGGCCTTCCTTTCTCTTCCCCGATACGGCGAGGGCAGCCCGGTGAGCCACGACTGGACCGATAATCGCAAAAATTTAATGCTGTTCAGCGGCCGTGCACATCCGGAGCTGGCCGAGCAGGTAGCCAAAGAACTCGACGTCCACGTCACCGCGCAGACGGCACGCGATTTCGCGAACGGCGAGATCTTCGTGCGGTTCGACGAGTCGGTGCGAGGCTGCGACGCCTTCGTCCTGCAATCGGCACCGGTGCCGGTGAACACCTGGCTGATGGAACAGCTGATCATGATTGACGCGCTCAAGCGGGGTAGCGCCAAGCGGATCACCGCGGTCATGCCGTTCTACCCCTACGCCCGTCAGGACAAAAAGCACCGCGGCCGCGAACCGATCTCGGCACGGCTGGTCGCTGACCTGCTCAAGACGGCGGGCGCCGACCGGATCGTGACCGTGGACCTGCACACCGATCAGATCCAGGGCTTCTTCGACGGACCGGTCGACCACATGCGCGGCCAGAACCTGCTTACCGGCTACATCAAGGACAATTACCCCGACAGCAACATGGTGGTGGTCTCCCCCGACTCCGGCCGCGTGCGCATCGCTGAGAAGTGGGCTGACTCGCTGGGCGGCGTCCCGCTGGCCTTCATTCACAAGACCCGCGACCCGCGGGTGCCTAACCAGGTGGTGTCCAACCGGGTGGTCGGCGAGGTCGCCGGAAAGACTTGTGTGCTGATCGACGACATGATCGACACCGGCGGCACTATCGCCGGGGCGGTGAAGCTACTCCGCGATGACGGCGCCAAGGACGTCATCATCGCGGCTACTCACGGCGTGCTGTCCGATCCGGCCGCCGAGCGCCTGGCCGGCTGCGGCGCGCGAGAGGTGATTGTGACGAACACCCTGCCGATCGGTGAGGAGAAGCGTTTCCCTCAGCTCACAGTTCTGTCCATTGCGCCGCTGCTGGCCAGCACTATCCGCGCGGTTTTCGAAAACGGCTCAGTCACAGGACTGTTCGACGGAGACGCATAGATGGCCGCGCGGCAGGACGCCTCGGCGGAAAGCACAGTCATCTATCACAATCCCAAGTGCAGCACATCGCGGAAGACGTTGGATCTGTTGCGCGACAACGGACTTGACCCCACCGTCGTTCAGTACCTGAAGACACCGCCGTCCCGCGCCGAGTTGGTGCGGATGATCGGCGATGCCGGCATCGAGGTGCGCGCGGCGGTGCGCAAGCGCGAGTCGCTCTACACCGAACTCAACCTTGCCGATGCGGACGACGACGAGTTGCTCGACGCGATGGCCGAGCACCCCATCCTGATCGAACGGCCTTTCGTCGTCACGCCGAAGGGGACCCGGCTGGCCAGGCCGATCGACACGGTGCACGAGATTCTGTGACGGTCAAGGCGATACGCGCGTTCCTAGCGGCTATCGGGACGGCAACTCTGGCCTTCGCGGCGGTCGCTTGCGGACCGAAAGTCCCTGACTACCAGGCGGTCTGGACAACGAGTACGACCACGACCGCTTCACCGACGCCGACGGAGCCACCCGTCCCGTTGTCGAAGTATCTAGAGGACCAAGGTGTCGCCGGCGATGCGGTCAAACCGAGCGAATTGACCGACCTAACGGTGTCGATCCCAATCCCACCGGGCTGGAAAGAGCGCGGCGATCCGAACAAGAAGCCAAAGACGTTGATGATCTCTAAGGGAGACAATTATCCGGCGGCGATCATGTTTGTGTTCAGGCTGCGCGGCGATTTCGATCCCGCCGTGGCCATCAAGCACGCCAACACCGATCTGCCGGAAGGCTTTCGCCAGCTCGACGCCTCGACCGCGGATTTCAACGGTTTTCCTTCGTCGACGGTGCAGGGCACTTACGAGCTGAAAAAGGCGCGCATGCGCAGCTGGAACCGGGTCGTTCTGCCGACCGGCGCTCCCCCGGACAATTCGCATTACCTGGTTCAGCTGATTATCACCAGTCTGGCCGACCAGGCCGTCACGGAGAGCAACGACGTCGAAGCGATTATCCGCGGGTTCGTCGTCGCCAAGAAATAGGCGAGCCGGTCAGGTATGCCGACCGGCTTCCTGGGCGAGCTGCACCCGGGAGGTCAGCCCGAGCTTGGCGTAGACATGGGTGAGGTGGCTCTGCACGGTACGAGGCGAGATGAATAGCCGTGTGCCGATGTCGTTGTTGCCCAATCCTTCTGCTACCAGACCCACTACGTCGAGTTCCATCGGGGTCAAAGCGCCCCAGCCAATCGTCGGACGTTTGCGTTCGCCGCGACCGCGCTGGGCATAGGCAATCGCCTCTTCGGTTGACAGGGCAGCACCGGCCGACCAGGCCTCGTCAAATTCATTCTCCCCCAACGCCTCCCGAACCGATGTCACCACGGCGTCGTAGCCGGACTGATACATCGGGAAGCGTGCATGTCCCAAGCGCTGCCGCAATGAGTTCGCAGCGCCCAACAGACGGGTCGCATACGGATGGTTGCCGCCGTCGGCGGCCAGCCGAGCAAGGCACTCCAGGGTGTAGGGGACGCGCAGATAACCCTGGGTGCGGGCGGCGATCGTGAGCGCCTCATGGGCGTCGCGCTCGGCCCGGTCCGACTCCCCCTCTGCGAGCGCGACAAACGCGCGAACCGTCAGCGCGCCCACCTGATGCGCGCCCGGTACCACTGCGACTGCCTGATCCGCCCATTGCCGAGCCGCGGCGAGGTCGCCGCATGCCAACGCGGCCTCGGCTACGGGGGAGAAACTACTGGTGAAAAGGAAGCGCTCAGGAACGGTGTACTGAAAAGCCTCTTCGGCCGCCTGTCTGGCCGCGGCGGCATCGCCAGCGGCGAGCGCGGCCATGGCCAGCATCGCATGCACCGCGTCGGCGTATACCCAACCCATCGCTTCTGCGGCCTCGCGCGCGGATTGCGCGGCGGCATGCGCGCCGGCCGCCTGCCCTTGGTGTGCCAACGTGAAGCCGTAACCGCAGTAACAAAAGGCCTGCATGGGCAGATCCGCCGCCGCCTGCGCATCTGCGGCCGCACGACGCGTGACTTCGGCGGCCTCAGCAAGATCACCCAAAATCCACAGTGAAACGCCCAGCCACGCTCGGCAGCCCCTGGATACAAACTGGTCGCCGAGCGCGTCGGCGAGGTCACGTCCCTGTTCGGCGGTCGCCCGTCCTAAAAGTGGTTCACCGCCAATGATCGCGGTCGCCGCCACATAGCTGAAGATCATGGACAAGCTCCAGTCATCACCGGACGCACCGGCCACATCGATCGCCTCGGTTAAGTACTTCCCGGCCACCTCGGCGTTGTAGAAGGCGTTAATCCCGCACGCAATCAGCAGTCGGACAAGCAGTTCCGGGTCGTTGCGCCGGCGCGCGACCGCCAAGGCATCCTGGGCTCGATCCAGGTTGGCGGGCATCGCTATCCAGGCCGCAATGGTGGTGTGGTCGGCCACTCCACGTGCCCAAACATCCGGTTCGACCCCCTCGGGAGGCTGGTCGGTCAATACTGCATTGAACCCGGCCAGTGCTTCGCGGAAACTTCCATTGCGCAACCAGAATTGTTCCAACGAGGACATGAGCCGCAAGGCCGCCTCGATGTCGGAATTCTCTCGGCTCCAGGTGAATGCGGCGCGTAAATTGTCGACCTCGGCGCCCACCCAGCGCATCAGAGCCTCAACGCCGGCGCGCCCGCGGGAATGCAACTTAGCGATCGTGTCCGTGTAGTAGTCGCGGTGGCGGGTGCGCACCTCGTCCGCTTCACCAGATTCGCCGAGCTTTTCTTGCGCGTACTGGCGCACGGTTTCCAGCAGCCGGTATCGCATCCCGTCACCGGCATCGTCAGCGACCACCAACGACTTGTCGACCAACAGGCTCAATTGGTCTAGCAGCTGGTAGGTTTCGACGTTGCTGCTGGCGCCGACGGCTTGGGCGGCGTCTAGATCGAACCCACCGGCGAAGACCGCCAGCCGCCGGAACAACACCTGTTCGGGTTCGGTGAGCAGCGCGTGCGACCAGTCCACGGACGCACGCAGGGTTTGTTGGCGGCGCACCGCGGTGCGTGCGCCTCCGGTGAGCAGCCGGAACCGGTCGTGCAGGCTTTCGAGAATTTGGGCCAGTGACAGTGCCCGAACCCTTGCTGCGGCAAGCTCGACGGCCAGCGGCATCCCATCCAGGCGCTCGCAGATCTCGTGCACCAGTTCTCTATTGGCTTCGCCCACATTGAAATCAGCACGGACCAGGCGGGCGCGGTCGGTAAAGAGTTGGATGGCCTCGTCGGCGAGTGGCAATGACGGTACCCGCCAGCTCAATTCGCCGGGCACGGCGAGTGGCTCACGGCTGGTGGTGAGGATCGTCAAGTTCGGGCAGGCGCCTAGCAGTTCGGTGACCATTCTCCCGCAGGCGTCGAGGAGGTGCTCGCAATTGTCGAGCACCAGCAACATGGCTTTCTCGCCGAAGAACCGCACCAGCAGTTCAATGGTGGAGCGGCCGGTCTGATCGGGCAGCCCCAGGGTTCTCGCGACGGTCAGCGGAGCCACCTGCGGATTTGTGATGGGTGCCAGATCGACATACCAGATCCCGTCACCGAATTCGGCGGTCAGTTGGGAGGCGACTTCGACGGCAAGCCGAGTCTTGCCCGCCCCGCCGGCGCCGGTCAGCGTGACCAGCCGTTTGGCGGTGACGGTCTGACCCAATTCGGCCATCTGAGCTTGGCGCCCAACAAAAGTCGTCAACTGGGTGGGGAGGTTGTGCGACGCAACCGATTGGCGCACCCGCAGCGGCGGGAACTCGTTGCGCAGATCCGGATGACACAGCTGCACCACCCGCTCCGGGCGCGCCACGCCCTTCAATGGGTAGCTGCCCAGTTCGGTCAACCACACGTCGTCGGGCAAGCGATCGACCATCAGCGATTCGGTGACCCCGGACAGGACCGTCTGGCCGCCGTGGGCCAGATCGCGAATGCGTGCGGTGCGGTTGATTGTCGGTCCAGCGTAGTTGGATTCGTCGCGCAGTTGGATCTCACCGGTGTGGATCCCAACGCGGATCTTGACCGGGGCGAGGGGCGCGCGTTGTAGTGCGAGCGCGCACGCGACAGCGTCGCTGGCCCGGGCGAAGGCGGCGACGAAGCTGTCGCCCTCGCCCTGTTCGAGTGGGCGCACCCCGTCGTGCGCGGCGATGCTCTCGTTGACCGTACGGTTCAGTAGCGCCAGCGCGGCGGTCATCTGTTCGGGTTGGGTTTCCCAGAGCCGCGTCGAACCCTCGACGTCGGCCAGCAGCAGCGTCACCGTTCCGGTCGGCAGCAACTCACTCAAACCCAACTCGCTCCAGGTCAACGGTGGCATCTCCGCGTGTTGGCTCATGGTAGCCAGCATCGCTGCCGGCGACGCGCATTACATCCGCGAGACCGCGCAAATCCCTCGCGGCAGCCCGCGTGGATGCGCGCCAAGAGCGCTAATCAGGGTCTCGGTTTCAGAGCAACCACTGGAATCGGACGCGATGTCTTCTTCTGGTACTCGACATAGCGGTTGGCGTTGTTCGCGTTGACGAGTTTCCACAGTCGCGCATAGTCGAGACTGTCGGGTAGCACCGGGTGGGCTGTGACGAGGACACGATCTGAACCGATATTGATCTCGACGTCGGGATTGGCTTTCAGGTTGTGATACCAGCCGGGCGATCGGGGATCGCCACCTTTGGACGCTACGACCAGATAGTCATCGCCATCCTTGACGTAGGACAGCGTTGTGGTGCGGGGCTGACCCGTTTTGGCGCCCACCGTGTGTAGTAACAGGCTGGGGGGCATACCCGGCACCCGATGCCCGATCCGGCCGTTCGTCGCTTGGTAGACCTTGTCGTGCACACGAAGGAAGGCGAACACCGCCTGCTCAGCCAAAGATGTCATCGCCTCAGTCTTGCGGAGTGACGTCCCGTTGCGCTAGGGGCTTGCCGGATCAAGTCAGGTGTGGCGGCCAGCTTCTTGGACGAGCTGTACCCGGGAGGACATCCCAAGCTTGGCGTAGACGTGGGTAAGGTGGCTCTGCACGGTACGCGGTGAGATGAAAAGCCGAGCACCGATGTCCTTATTGCCCAGACCTTCTCGGACCAGACGCACCACGTCGTGCTCCGTTGGAGTGAGCGATCCCCAGCCACTGGCGGGGCGTCTACGCTCGCCGCGACCGCGCTGTGCGTAGGCGATCGCCTCCTCGGTGGACAAAGCTGTGCCTTCGGACCAGCCAGCATCAAAATCATTGTTTCCCAAGACATCCCGAACAGAAGACACCACCGCGTCATACCCGGGTTGATACATCGGCAGGCGAGCATGCCCCATGAGCTGCCGGATACTCTCCGCTGCGCCTAACAGGCGCGCTGCGTACTGACAGTTGCCCTCGGCGGCCGCGAGACGGGCAAGGCATTCCAGGGTGTCGTCCGTCCGCAGATATCCCTGGGTGCGGGCTGCGAACGTGAGGGACTCGTGGGCGTCGCGCTCGGCCTGTTCCGGTTCGCCTTGCGCGAGCGCCACGTAGGCACGCGCGGTCAGCGCGACCATTTTCTGCCAGCCCGGCACCACTGCGACCGTGTCATCGGCCCAGCGCCGGGCGGCCGCCAGATCACCGCAGGCCAAGGCGGCTTCGGCCATCGGAGTAACGCTCCTGTGGAACATTTCGCGCATTGGGTTGGTGTACCGCGAGGCCGTCTCACACAACTGCCTTGCCGCTGCGGCCTCGCCGCCGGCCAATGCGGCAGCAGCGAGGATCGCATACACGGTGTCTTCAAAAACCCCGCCCAGCCCCTCTGCAGCCGCCAACGCGGCCTGCGCTGCGGTCTGTGCGGCCGCCGCCCGCCCCTGGCGGGCGAGCACGACGCCATGGACCAGGCAACCAAAAACCTTCATGACCAAGTCCCCCGCTGCCTCAGCCACGTGCACCAAGGACTGCGAGACTCGTTCCGCTTCGGCGAGATCCCCCTGCATCATCAGCGCAAGTCCCAGCCACGATCGATTGTTCCGAGAGAAGAACCGGTCGCCGAGAGCGTCGGCGAGATCAAGTCCTTCTTCGGCGGCAACGCGCGCCACAATGGGTT
>JAVROZ010000691.1:0-4141 GCA_032162485.1 Mycobacterium sp. | reverse complement strand
TGACGGAGCTGGTCGGTCCGGTAGTTCAGACGGTGGCACACACCACCGGCCGGGCGATTGGGTTGAACGCATCCGCTGGTGGTGCCCCCGAGAGCGTCACTCCGCCGGTGCGGTGGCAGAGCGGGCGTCGGGTGCACCTGGACCTCGACCCGTTGCTGCCGTTCCCCCGCTGGCACGAGTACGCGGCAGTGGTGGAGGAACCCATACGCCGAATCTCGGGGGTGGCTAAGGCACACATCGAGGGCGCGCTGGGCCGGCTGGTCATCGAGGTCACCGAGGAAGCCGACCTAGACGACGTGCTGGACGAAGTGCGCGACACGGTTACGGCGGTTGCCTCCGACCTCGCCGCGTCCGGAAACGACTCGGCACCGCAGGCCGCACCCTTCGCGGATCCGGGTAACCCGTTGGCGATTCTGGTGCCGCTTACCGCCGCGGCAATGGACGTGGTGGCGGTTGGTGCGGCCGTCACCGGCTGGTTCACCCGGCTCCCGATGGCACCTCGCAGCGCACGTGCGGCCGCGGCGCTGATCAACTATCAACCACGGGTGGTCGCCGTCCTGGAGTCCAAGCTCGGCCGCGTCGGCACCGACATTGCGCTCAGTGGTTCGACTGCGTTGGCGTACGGGCTGAGCCAGTCGGTCGGTACCCCGCTGCTGGACCTGGCGCAACGTAGTCTGCAGCTCTCCGAGGCTGCGGCGCACCGGCAGCGGTGGCGCGAACGAGAGCCCGACCTCGCCTCACCTACCCGCCCGCAAGCTCCGGTGGTCCCGATCCTGTCCTCGGCGCAAGCCGAGCAGACGCCCCGGCACAACTATGCCGCGGCCGCCGCGGGCGAGGCCTCCCACGTCGTCGTCGACGGTGCCATCGATTCGGCGATCGACCACGGCAAGGGCTCGATGAAGGGCCCGATAGAGCAGTACGGCGCCCAAGCCGCGAGTGGCTCGCTGATTGCCGCGGCAGGCGCGTTGTTCGCCGGCGGAGGTGCCGCCGAGGCCGCCGAGGCGATTTTGGCCGGGGTGCCCAAGGCCGCGCATCTGGGCCGGGAGGCATTCGCGACGACGCTCGGCCGCGGCCTGGCGAATGCGGGCTTGCTGCTGCTCGACCCAGGTGCGCTGCGCCGCCTGGACCGGGTGAAGGTGGTAGTCATCGACGGCGCCGCACTGCGCGGTGACCATCGCGCCGTCTTGCGTGCACAGGGCGACGAACCCGGTTGGGACGACGACCGCGTCTATGAAGTGGCCGACGCGTTGTTGCATGGCGAGGAGGCGCCCGAACCCGACCCCGATGAACTGCCGGCCATCGGCGCGCGGCTGAAATGGATTCGAGCGCAAGGGTCCTCGGCGACGCCGGCGCAAGGTCTGGAACACGCCGAGCTGATCAACGACGGGGACCGGGTCGGCAGCGTCGACGTCGGGTGGGAAGTCGATCCCTTCGCGATCCCGTTGCTGCAGACCGCGCACCGAACCGGGGCACGAGTGGTTTTGCGCCACGTGGCCGGCACCGAAGATCTGTCGGCCAGCGTCGGTTCGACGCATCCGCCCGGTACGCCGTTGTTGAAGTTGGTTCGCGAGCTACGCGCCGATCGCGGGCCGGTGCTACTGGTCACCGCGTTGCACCGCGATTTCGCGTCGACCGACACATTGGCCGCGCTGGCTATAGCCGACGTCGGCGTCGCCCTCGACGACCCGCGCGCTGCCACACCGTGGACCGCAGACATCATCACCGGAACGGATCTGGCCGCCGCGGTGCGGATCCTGTCGGCGTTGCCGGTGGCCCGTGCCACCAGCGAATCCTCGGTGCATCTGGCCCAGGGCGGTACCACCCTGGCCGGACTGTTGCTGGTCACCGGCGAGGACGGCCGATCCACCAGTCCGACGATCCGCCGCTTCCTCAACCCGGTGAACACCGCCGGCACCACCGCCGTGTTGGCCGGGTTCTGGTCGGCAGCCAGGGTGCTCCGGCTGCCCGCTCCCACACCGCAGCCGCTGACCGCGTGGCATGCGCTGGACCCCGAGATCGTTTACTCGCGGCTGGCCGGCGGCAACCGCCCGCTGGCCGTCGAGTCGGCCACCCCGACCTGGCGACGACGACTCGACGATCTGTCCTACGAACCGCTGGTGGCGCCGCTGCGCGGGCCGGCTCACACGCTGGGTCGGCTGGCGGCGGCGACGCGGGTCGAACTCGGCGATCCGCTGACCCCGATCCTCGCGGTGGGCGCCGCGGCCTCGGCGATTGTCGGGAGCAACGTCGATGCGTTGCTGGTTGCGGGCGTAATGGGGGTCAACGCCCTCACCGGTGGCGTGCAACGGCTGCGAGCCGAGGCGGCCGCCGCCGAGCTGTTTGCAGAGCAGGATCAGCTGGTGCGCCGGGTGGTGGTACCCGCGGTGGCGACGACGCGGCGCCGGCTGGAGGCCGCTCAGCACGCCACCCGCACTGCCACCGTGTCGGCCAAGAGGCTGCGGCCCGGCGATGTCATCGACCTGGCCGCGCCTGAAGTGGTGCCGGCCGATGCCCGGTTGCTGGTAGCCGAAGACCTCGAAGTCGACGAGTCATTCCTCACCGGGGAGTCGTTGCCGGTCGATAAGCAGGTCGATCCCGTCGCTGTCAACGACCCGGACCGGTCCTCCATGCTGTTCGAGGGCAGCACGATCATCGCCGGGCGTGCGCGCGCCATCGTCGTGGCCACCGGCGTCGGCACCGCAGCGCAGCGCGCGATTTCGGCGGTCGCCAACGTCGAGACGTCGGCCGGCGTGCAGGCCCGGCTGCGCGAGCTGACCAGCAAAGTGCTGCCGCTCACGCTGGCCGGTGGCGCCGCCGTGACCGGTCTGTCCTTGCTGCGCCGCAGCTCGTTGCGGATGGCCGTGGCGGACGGCGTCGCGATCGCGGTCGCCGCCGTCCCGGAGGGTTTGCCGTTGGTGGCCACTCTGTCCCAGCTCGCCGCCGCCCAACGGCTGACCGCCCGCGGGGTGCTGGTCCGTTCGCCGCGCACCATCGAGGCCCTCGGCCGAGTCGACACCATCTGTTTCGACAAGACCGGCACGCTGACCGAGAACCGGCTGCGCGTCGTGCGCGCCGTCCCGAAGGACACCAACCCGCAGGGACCGTTTCCCGCTGATGACGACCCGCGGGCCCTGGCCGTGTTGCGGGACGCGGCACGCGCGTCCACGCAGCCGCACAACGGAGAAGGACACGCACACGCGACCGACGAAGCGATCATCACGGCTGCGAATTCGCGCAACGCCGAAGGCAATTCGGTGTGGACGGTGCTCGGCGAGGTGCCGTTCGAATCCAGCCGTGGCTATGCGGCGTCGATCGGGGCCGAGAGCACCGACACGACGCCCATGCTCATGGTCAAGGGCGCGCCCGAAACGGTTCTGCCACGCTGCCGGTTTGCCGACCCCGACACCGAGCCGGAGCACGCCGAGTCCCTGGTGCACAACCTCGCCGAGGAAGGGTTACGGGTACTCGCCGTTGCCGGCCGTCCCTGGGAGCTTGGCACCGCCGAAGAGGACACCGACGCCGACGCCGTCGACGTCGCCGCGCACGACCTGGAACTGCTCGGTTACGTGGGTTTGGCAGACACCGCGCGGGCATCGTCGCGGCCGCTGATCGAGGCGCTGGTAGAGGCCGAGCGCAACGTCGTGCTGATCACCGGCGATCACCCCGTCACTGCGCGGGCGATCGCCCGGCAATTGGGCTTGCCCGAGGACGCGCGCGTGGTAACGGGGGCCGAACTTGCCAGCCTCGACGAGGAAGGGCATGCCAAGCTCGCTGCCGACGTCCAGGTCTTTGCCCGCGTCAGCCCGGAGCAGAAGGTACAGATTGTCGCCGCGCTGCAGCGCTGCGGGCGGGTGACCGCGATGGTCGGCGATGGCGCCAATGACGCCGCCGCCATCCGGATGGCCGACGTGGGCATCGGTGTCAGTGGGCGCGGTTCCTCGGCCGCGCGCGGCGCCGCCGACATCGTGCTGACCGACGACGACCTGAGCGTGCTGCTCGACGCGCTGGTCGAGGGCCGCAACATGTGGGCCGGTGTGCGTGATGCAGTCACGATCCTGGTCGGCGGCAACGTCGGCGAGGTTTTGTTCACCATCATCGGGACCGCCTTGGGCACCGGAAGGGCACCGGTGGGGACCCGGCA
>JAVROZ010000690.1:0-2823 GCA_032162485.1 Mycobacterium sp. | reverse complement strand
GGCAACGTGCTCGGCGCCGAGCAGTCCGGGCACGTCGCGGGCGTCGGGTTCGATTTGTACGTACGCCTGGTCGGTGAGGCGGTCGAGGCCTATCGGGCGGTCGCCGACGGCAAGACCGTGACGACGGCCGAGGAGACCAAAGACGTGCGGATCGACCTGCCGGTTGATGCGCATCTGCCGCCGGATTACATCGGCAGTGACCGCCTGCGTCTCGAGGCCTACCGACGCCTGGCCTCAGCCCATGACGACGCGGGCATCAGTGCCGTTATCGAAGAGCTGACCGACCGGTACGGTCCACCGCCGGAACCCGCCGAACGTCTGGTTGCGGTGGCGCGGCTGCGGCTGTTGTGCCGAGCATCGGGAATCACTGAGGTCAGTGCGCCGTCAGCGGCGACGGTGCGGCTCGCGCCGGTAACCCTGCCCGATTCCGCGCAAGTGCGCCTGGCCCGGATGTACCCCGGTGGCCGCTACCGCCCGACGCAGGCCACCGTGCAGGTCCCCATCCCGCGGACCGGCGGTGTCGGTGCCGCCCGCATTCGTGATGTCGAATTGGTCCAGATGGTGGCTGACTTGGTGACCGCACTGGCGGGTAAGCCGCAGCAAGATATTGGTATAACGAACCCGGAGCCCGTTGCGTCGAGTAAGGAGCGACAAGTGTGATGACTGTCGTCCTGGTCGACCCCCGCCGACCCTCGCTGGTGCCGGTGGAAGCTATCGAGCTGCTTCGCGGCGAAATCCAATACACCGAGGAAATGCCGATCGCGGTGCCCTGGTCGCTGCCCGACGCGCACCCGGCATACACCGGGGAGGATGCGCCGGTGCTGTTGTCGTCGGATCCCAACCATCCCGCCGTCACCGCACGCTTGGCCGCGGGCGCCCGGTTGATCTCCGCACCGGATCGTCAGCGCGGCGAACGACTCATCGACGCCGTCGCAATGATGGACAAACTGCGGACCGCCGGACCCTGGGAGAGTGAGCAGACCCACGATTCGCTGCGCAGATACCTGCTCGAAGAAACCTACGAGCTGTTGGATGCCGTGCACAGCGGCAATGTCGAACAACTGCGTGAAGAACTCGGTGACCTGCTGCTGCAGGTGCTCTTTCATGCCCGCATCGCTGAGGATGCGGCCTCGTTTCCGTTCACCATCGACGACGTCGCCGACACACTGATGCGTAAACTCGGCAATCGGGTGCCGGGAGTGCTTGCCGGCGAATCGATTTCGCTACAGGAGCAGCTCGCCCAGTGGGAAGAAGCCAAGGCTTCAGAGCGGTCGGCAAAGTCGCGCAACTCCGTGCTGGACGATGTGCATACGGGTCAGCCCGCATTGGCATTGGCGCAGAAGGTGATTCAACGCGTCCATCAGGCCGGGCTGCCGGCGGAACTCATTCCCGATGAAATGGTTGCGATCACGGTGTCGGCCGATGTCGACGCGGAAAACACATTGCGCACAGCGGTGTTGGATTTCGTCGACACGGTCCGCGGTGTCGAGAAGGCGATCGCCGCCACGCGTCGCGGGGACAGCGTGGCCGAGGAACTCGATATCGCATCGCTCGGCTTCGTTACCGAGGACGAATGGCGCGAGCACTGGCCAATTGGTGAGTTGACCTTCGATGAGCATTCGGAGTCATCGGACGCCACCGAGGAGTCCGGTGCGGCCGCCAAGGAGTCTCGGCCCAAGAAACGCAAGGGTCGGCGCTAACTGAGTTGCGCGCCTGCAGCGTGCCGGTCAGTCGATGTTTGCGGCAACTCAGAGATCTCCCATATCAAGCGATCATGGTGATGTTTGCGATATCTCGACGTTCGCCTAATTGAACGGCCCAACCGGAGTAGCCAACATGCTGCTAGCGAATCTCTAAATAGCCGCGATTTGGCACGGATCTGTGTGCTGGATGGCTCGGTCGGGGAGGCATTCGCCGAAGCCGTGGGACGATGTTCAGGACTGGAATGGGTAAGGGGCCCCTTTAGGGAGACCAACAGGAGAGTTCGTGTCGCCGAGACGCTGGTTGCGGGCGGTCGCCGTGATAGGGGCGACCGCGATGCTGTTGGCATCCAGTTGTACCTGGCAGCTCAGCCTTTTTATCCCCGAGGGCGTGCCACCGCCGCCGGGGGCGGCGCTACCGCCGATCGACACGCACGCCGCCGGTAGGGGTGCCGACCAATTGCGGGAGTGGGCGCAGCAGCATGCTCCGGCGCTGGAAATACCGGTCCTCGCGTTGGAGGCCTACGCATATGCCGCCCGCGTCGCCGAGGTCGAGAATCCCAAGTGCCATATCGCGTGGACAACGCTGGCGGGCATCGGCCAGGTGGAGAGCCATAACGGCACCTACCGCGGCGCGACGATAGCGCCCAACGGGGATGTCACGCCTCCCATTCGGGGTGTTCGGCTCGACGGCACCGGCGACAACCTGCGCATCGTGGACAGCGATGCGGGCGCCCTGGACGGTGACGCCGGTGTGGACCGGGCAATGGGCCCGATGCAGTTCATCTCCGAGACGTGGCGACTGTACGGAGTCGACGCGAACAACGACGGCATCGCCAGCCCCGACAACATCGACGATGCAGCACTTTCCGCCGCGGGTTACTTGTGCTGGCGCGGAAAGGATCTCGGGACGCCGCGCGGTTGGATCACTGCGCTGCGCGCCTACAACAATTCCGGTGTCTACGCGCGCGCGGTTCGGGACTGGGCGACCGCCTATGCGGCGGGTCACCCGCTGTAGAAGGATGGCTTGGAACCGAGGCTTTAGGCTTGAGGCCCTCAGCGGGCACGACACAAAGGAGAACCCAGTGCCGATTATCGAGCAGGTCGGAGCCCGCGAGATCCT
>JAVROZ010000689.1:0-7185 GCA_032162485.1 Mycobacterium sp. | reverse complement strand
GCCACCGCGAAGGAGCGCACCGAAGATCTCCCACACCGACACGTCGAAGGCCAACGAATGACACAGCGGCCATATCCCCGCGGGCACGGGATCCAACGACTCCATCAGCTGGGTCACGTTGCGGTGGGTGACCGCCACACCCTTCGGCACACCGGTGGTGCCCGACGTGTAGATCAGGTAGGCGATGTCATCCGGCGCCGGCGCCGGTGGCGGGGTGCTGGGCTGGGTGTCGACGGCAGGATCCTCGACATCGATCACCAGCAGGCCATGCCCGTCCAGCCGAGTGGCCAGATCGGCCGTGGTGATCGCGGCGATCGGCGCGGCATCGGCGAGCATGAATTCCAAGCGGGCCGCGGGCACCGCCGGATCCATCGGCACGTATGCCGCTCCGGTCTTGAGTACCGCCAAGATGGCCGCGATCGCTTCCGCCGAACGCGGAAGCATGACCGCCACATAGTGGCCCGAACCCACACCCTCGCCGGCCAGCAGATGGGCCAACCGGTTAGATGCCTTTTCCAGCTCGCCGTAGCTGATCGAGCGGCTCCCGCAGGTCAACGCCACCGAATGGGGGGTGGCCGCCGCCTGCGAGGCGAACAACGCCGCAATCGACACCGGTCGGCGTGTCGGCCGGCTCAGCGCCGCGCGGTTACCAAGGCCGTCCAGACGGGCACGCTCACCCTCGCCGAGCGCATCGACCGACGACAGCGAACGCTCGGGATCGGCGAACATCGCGCCCAACACCCGCTCGAGCAGTCTTGCTAATTCGGGGACATCACAATTCGGAAAGTATCGTCCATCTCCGACGGTGCTGAGAAAAAGCCGGTCATCGTCTCTGAACAAGACCAGCCCATACTCGACGGGGCCGGCGTGGGTCAGGGTCCCCGTTGTCGCGGCATCGCCGAAATGTCCCTTGAGCGAAATCGGAATGAAATTGACGACTGCCCGATTCGACGCCTGCCCGGAGCCGCGAAGGCCTGTCCGGGACTCAATCGCGTGCACTGGGAACCGCTGGTGCGCCAGCGCTTCCCGCATTCGGGTGTCGACAAGTCGACAAAATCTCGCGACCGCAGTATCCGGCGAAGCGTCTAACACCAGTGGCACAAACCCGGAAATCATTCCGGGCACCCACTGGGCCTCCGGACGCACCCGCCTGCTTACTGGGAAATCCAGCACCAAGTCCGGACTCTCAGCGTCGAAAGCGCGCACCAGGAGCGCGCACGCTGCGGTAATCACCGACGATCGACGTATCCCCAGGGCCTGGGACAACTCTTGGATGCCAACCACAACCGAAGGGTCCAACTGAACCGGTGTGGGCGCCTCGTCATCAGGCTCACCCAGCGCCAACCGGATGCGGGGTTCGCTTTCCGGCGGAAGGTTCTGCGACCAGTACGCCTGATCATCGAGGTAATCCGCGGACGCTTCGTACTCTGATTCGGATTCGACCAGATCATTCAGCGATCCGAAATAAGAGGGCGGAATTTCCACCCCCGAAACCAGCGCAGAATAGGCGTCCGCGATTCGGTGAATGACAAGAGCGAGGCCAATTCCATCGACCGCTATGTGGTGGCAGCACGCGAATAAATAGAATTCATCCACCCGTGTCTGAAACAACGCGAATTTGAAGAGCGGGCCATCAAGAGACATCAGCTCGAGTTGAATCGAAGATGCCAGCCTGTGGGCGTCCCCTACGGGATCCGGGGACCCGGTGAGGTCATAGCGAGGTAGCGCGACATCCGGGTAATCGAGCGGCGTTTGCAGAACCTGTTCATCCACCTCGAAAAACGAGGCCCGCAGTGGCTCGGCGTCGCGCACCGCCTGAACGATCGCGCGCTCAACCAGCCCAGGGTCGAGCGCACCCTCGATCCGCAGCAGCTCGCCGAGCTGCCACTTCGCGCCGAAGCTACCGGTTCCGTGCGCGAGCCAGATGTCTCGCTGTCCCCGCGTCAGCGGAAAGATCCGCTCAGCCAAGTTCTCCCCCAAGAACAGTGTTTATGTTAGTTACGTACCTTATCGTCCAGACACGCAGCGCGTTTGGCTTCGCGAGAATTCATAGACAACGCCACCGCAACGTTGGCAAAGGCCAGCCACCGGTTGTGTTGGCTTATTGACGAAGGCAAACCGCTGTTATCGGTGCATGTTCATCGATTTTTTTGACGATGAGTCGAGGAGGGAGCAAACGGCGGGGCAATCTGTGTCGGAAGCCAGTCGGGTGGCTCCGAGTTCATGAATGCCCTATGAGAACCGTCACCCCTTCCTTCGTTCCGCGTCAGTATCCATCGCGGATTCCCAGAGTCGACACCCTCAAACGTGGCTACCCTTCAGGACGTGGGATCCGCGGCGCGCACGGCTGTCAACCCCGCGATCCGTGTCGAAGGTTTGACCAAACGATTCGGCCGTGTGGTGGCCGTCGAGGATTTGAGCCTGACCGTCGCACCCGGTGAGGTGTTCGGATTCCTCGGCCCGAACGGCGCGGGCAAGTCGACGACGATCCGCCTGCTGCTCGGATTGATTCGCCCGACTGCGGGCAGTGCGGAGATATTCGGTTGCGCGGCCCACGACGTTCGTCGGGCCCATCGCCTCGTTGCGTACGTACCCGCGGATGTGGCGCTGTGGCCCGGACTGACGGGCGCCGAAATCCTTGAGCTTCTTGGCAGTGTGGGCCCGGGTGTCGACGAGGCCTACCGCGAAGAGTTGGTCGACCGATTCGATCTTGAGCTCGACAAGCGGGCCAGGACCTATTCCACCGGCAACCGGCAGAAGGTCGCGCTCGTCGCTGCATTCGCGACGCGGGCTCCGCTTCTCGTGCTGGACGAGCCGACAAGCGGCCTGGATCCCTTGATGGAACGAGAATTTCGCGCCTGTGTTGCAGAAGCACGCGAGCGTGGCCAGACGGTGTTTCTCAGCTCGCATCAACTGGCGGAGGTCGAGGCCGTGTGCGACCGGGTCGCAATCCTACGTGCGGGGCGACTCGCCGAAGTCGACAGCATCGCTGATCTACGCAGGTTGCGCCGGACCGTAGTCGAGGTGTCCTACCGCGGCGATCGACCTTCCCTCGAGGAGATTGAGGGCGTGTCCAATGTCGAGCAGCTGCACGGTGAACGGTTGCGTTTCAACTTGACTGGATCACCTGCGGCCGCTCTCGGTGCGCTTGCCAAAGCCGACATCAGCGCGCTCGCGATGCACGAACCGACGCTGGAGGAAATCTTCCTCGACTACTACGGAGATGCTGCCCCATGACAGCCGCCACGCTGCCGGGTTCGCGGTCGGACGCCGAGCCTCCACGTGCACCGGGCCGGGCCGTGAGCCGGTTGGCCGTGCGCCAGATTCGCCTCGGTGCCGCGGTGGTCGCCATGGTCTGCGGGGGTGTGTCCGCATTGGCGGCCAGTCAATACCGGCCGATCAGCGACCTCCTCGATAAGCCAGGTTTGCACGCACTGACGGAGAATCCCGCCATCAGGATCTTGTCGGGTCCACCAGTTGCTCTCGACGATCCGGGCGGTTTCACCGTGTGGCGCACCGGCCCACAGCTCACAGTGCTCGCCAGCTTGTGGATCATCCTCGCCGCGACACGAATCACCCGCGGTGAGGAGGATTGCCGGCGGTCAGAACTGCTCCTCTCGGGACGTCTGCGAATTGCCGACGTAGTTGTCCGCTGCCTGGCCGCCCTCGTCGGATCGGCGACGCTGATCGGCGTGACCGTCGCTGCGGGCTTGCTGGCGTCTGGCACCGAACCGACCGGGGCGGTGCTTTATGCAGCCGGAATGACCTGCATCGCCTTGACTTTCGCGACTGCAGGCCTGCTCGCCGCACAAGTCATGCCGACGCGACTGGGCGCCACCGGGCTTACGGTCGCAGCGCTGGGCGTGAGTGTGCTGCTGCGCATGATCGCCGACAGCTCGCATCAACTGGCATGGTTGGCGTGGGCGACGCCGTTCGGGTTGACAGCTCGCACGGCGCCATACGCCGACAACCGCATCGTTCCGCTGATTGTGTTGGGCGCGTTTCCGATCGTGCTGGCCGGCGCTGCCCTCGTGGCGGCACGCCGCCGCGATTTGGGCGACGGGATAGTGCCGGCGCTGGGTAGCAGTCCGCCACGAACTCGATTCCTGAAATCCATAGGCGCGTTCGCCTTTCGCCGGGCCAGGCGGATCACACTCTGGTGGGCGATCGGCATCGCCATATATTTCCTTCTGGTCGGCACGACGCTCGAATGGCTTCTCGAGCTTTTCCAGACGAACCGGCGGTTCGCTGAACTGGCCGCGGCGGCGGGGCTGGGCGGCCATAATCTAGTGAACGTCATCGCCGGGGCTCTGTTCAGCATGCTCGCCGTCCCCACTGGCCTCTACGCCGCGATACGCCTGGCCGCCATGGTCGCCGACGAGAGAGCCGGTCGATCGACCTTGTTATTCGCGCAACCAATTTCGCGCGTGCGATTGATGTGCGCTGAGATGGTGGTCACGGTTGGCGGGGTTATCGCACTGCATTGCGTGGCCGCATTCGCCGTCTGGGGGGGCACCGAAATCACCGGTGCCCCGCTGCAGTTGAGTGATTCGCTGGCAGGCGTGCTGAATGTCGTTCCGGCGGCATTGCTCGCGGCCGGAGCGGCCGCGGTGGGCGTCGGATGGCTGCCGTCGGCCGCCGTTGCGATCGGTGCACTGCCGGTACTGAGCGGATTTCTGGTCAACATGGTCCTACAGGCCACCAAAGCCCCCGGCTGGGTTGTCAACCTGTCGCCGTGGTCGCACCTGGCCTCCGTACCCGACGCACCGCCCAACTGGGCGGGCATCACCATTTTCCTGGTTCTCGCCGCGATCCTGACTGGGTTCGGATTGTATGGGTATGGCCAGCGTGATCTGGCAGCGTGACCAAGGGGCTGCGCCCGTGCGACGTCCTGCGGCCACACGGACCGGCATGTGAGTACATCGGCGATGTGCTTAGCATTTGTACGGCACATACGTGCATTGCACGCGAGGGAGGCGCAGTGAGTGAACTTGAGAACCTCGATTTTTTCACCGACAAGTCGCTCGTCGACGATCCCTACGAGTACTACGAGGCGATTCGTCGCTGCCCGGTAAGGCGTGACCCGGCGCACGGCGTGGTGCTGGTATCGGGGTACGACGAGGCCGTCGCCGCACAACGTGACACCGAGCAGACGCTATCGGTGTGCAACATAGTCAGCGGACCGTGGTCGGGCATTCCAAGCGACACCGGTAGCGATGACATTTCGGAGCTGATCGACGAGCACCGCCACCGGGTTACGTTCGGTGACTACTTCATTACGTTCGATCCTCCGAACCACACCGCGCATCGGTCGCTGTTGAGCCGCCTGTTCACGCCGAAGCAACTCAAGAACAACGAAGACTTCCTGTGGCGTCTCGCCGATGACCAGCTCAACACCTTCATTGCGGACGGCAAGTGCGAGATCGTCGTTGACTACAACTTTCCGTTCACGCTCGACGCGATTACCGACCTGCTGAGCGTGCCCGAAGCCGACCGTCAGCGATTCCGCCGCGCCGCGGTAGCCAGCAGGCTCAAAGGCGAGCGCAGCGGCTTCGTCGGCGTGAAAGAAGAGTGGTTCGTCGAGTACGTCGAGGATCGACGGCGCGAGCCGCGCAACGACGTCCTCACCGAACTTGCGCTCGCGAAGTTTCCCGACGGCACAACGCCTGACGCGATCGATGTGGCGCGCGTTGCCACGTTCATGTTCGCCGCCGGCCACGGCACGACGATCGACCTGCTGAGTCTGGCGATGTTGACGCTGGCGGAGCGGCCGGACCTGCAAGAGCAGTTACGCGCGGACAACTCGAAGATCCCCGCCTTCATCGAAGAGATGCTGCGCTTCGAGAGCCCGATCAAATCGAATTTCCGGCTGGCGCGGCGCACCACCAAGATCGGCGGCGTCGACGTGCCGGCCGGGACGAGCGTGCTTGTGATGAACGGTGCGGCAAACCGCGATCCACGACGGTTTGATGAGCCGGACGAATTTCGGCTTGATCGCCCGAACATTTTGCAGCACATCGCATTCGGCCGCGGCATCCACACCTGTCCGGGCGCCCCGATTGCCCGGGCCGAAGTACGTATCAGCTTGGAACGGATCCTTGACCGGATGGTCGACATCAGGCTTTCCGAGGCCAAGCACGGTCCGGCGAACAATCGTCGGCTCCAATGGGACCGCACCTTCTTGTTCAGGCGCCTCAAAGAACTGCACCTCGAGTTCACTCCGGTTCGGTGAGCCCTGGACTTCACGAGACCACTTCGCGACGTACGTCCTCACTTCGGCAAGCGCTGTGGGGCCACGGCGCAGGTCGTGTTTACCCGGCCCGCTTTACGGCTAACAACAGTCAGGATTGCCGTAGGGTAGGCCGCTAGCCTTTCTACGCCGGCTAGCAATGATGCAGAGCTGGCGGTACTTCACCAAGTGACACCCCACCAAACCCCCACCAAACCCCTCACCAAAACGTCACACGCGCGAAACGAGCCCGATGCCCGTCGAACCGACCACGTCAGACCACACAGTCAGATCCCGCGGGTTTATCGCTGCGGTCATCGCGATCGGCGGCATGCAGCTGATGGCCACGATGGACGGCATGATCGCGGTCGTCGCGCTCCCGAAGATCCAAAACGAGCTGGGCCTGTCTGATGCCGGGCGGAGCTGGGTGATCACCGCCTACGTGCTGACCTTCGGTGGGCTGATACTGCTCGGCGGCCGCCTCGGTGATGCCATCGGGCTCAAGCGCGCCTTCATTGTCGGCGTGACGCTGTTCACTATCGTCTCGGCGATATGCGGCTTTGCCTGGACCGGGGGCGTCCTGGTTTTGGCGCGGCTACTGCAGGGCGTGGCCGCTGCGATCATCGCACCGACCGGCATGGCGCTGGTGGCGACGACGTTCGCGAAAGGCCCTTCACGCAATGCGGCGATGGCCGTGTTGGGTGCGATCGCCGGTCTGAGCTCGGTACTGGGCCTGGTGGTGGGCGGGGCACTGACCGACGTGTCGTGGCGGCTGGTGTTTCTGTTGAATGTGCCGATCGGCCTGCTGGTGGTCTATCTCGCCCGCAGCGCGCTGCAGGAAACCCAGAAGGAGCGGATGAAGCTCGACGCCACCGGCGCCGGCCTGGCCACCTTGGCGTGTACCGCGGTGGTGTTCGGCTTCACGATGGGGCCGGAAAAGGGCTGGCAGTCGCCCT
>JAVROZ010000688.1:0-2820 GCA_032162485.1 Mycobacterium sp. | reverse complement strand
CTCTGGGCATGTTCAATTCGCCCTCCTCTGGCTACGTGTTGACCCCGGCCGAGGGCGCCCGGATCTACGACGAAGTGCCGGCGGTGTGTGCCACCAAGGAGGGCGCCTTCCGGCCGGAGAGCAGCCGCCGATTGCATCAGCTGGCGCCCGGCCTGATGCTGTGGGAATGCGACCGGACCGTCTACCGCGCGGGGTGGCTGCGGGCCGGGATAGTGTGCCCGGCACAGTTGGGCACAGCCGGTTATCTTTTCGAGACGCCGCAGCGCCGGTTGTTTTCCGAGTACTGGGACCTGGTGCTGGCTGACAAGTTGCTCGAGGCGATGGACTATGGGCGCGAGTCTGGGCTGGACCAGTTCGACCTCGACATCGGCGGGTGGTTCACCTGCTACCCGGGACGAGCCGACTACTTCACGCATTGGGGTGGAGCGTTTAAATACGCCGCCTCCGTGCTCGGTTTGCCGATAGGTGATTATCCGCATTCGCGACCGCCGCAGGCCGAATTGCCAGCCGAAGCCAAGGTGCAGATCACGGCGGCATACCAGCGACTCGGGCTCGTCGATTAACCTTGCGATGGTTCGGCGAAAAGCATTGTGGTGCTGTCAATTACCACCGCTGTCAGCGGTCGGTGATGTCGGAGCCGGAGTTGGCGGCTCGTTGGGGGAGGCGCGCCGTCGCACCCACAGCAGCGCGACCACGACACCGCCAATCACGGATACCCACACCAGGATCTGGGTGAGCGTCAGGGCCAATTGGGCGCGCAGGGCCAACCCGCGGGCCTGTCGTACGCGGTGAGCAACAGCTTTCGTCCTAGTCACGGAGTCCTCTCGAGGGTCGATTATCGGGCCCGAAAGCTGGGCATACCCATGACATCACCGCTTCATACGTCGGCAGCGGTCAGCGAAAGGATCGGAAATGCTCACTCTGGGTGTCATCGGCTGGATCATCATCGGTGGCTTGGCCGGCTGGATCGGCAGCAAGATCATGAAGACGGACGCCCAGATGGGCGTGGTGCTCAACATCGTGGTCGGCATTGTCGGGGGCTTGATCGGCGGCTTCCTGCTGCGGGGCGTCGGGGTGAATGTGGCCGGCGCCGGGCTGCTGTTCTCGTTCGCGACATGTCTGCTGGGAGCGGTGATCCTGCTGGCGATCGTCAAGCTGGTGACTCGGCGGCGAGTGTCACGCTAGCGATACCGGACGCGGTACCGATACGTATACAGTATCGGTGCATAAACCCGCCGCATCCGGACGTCGCGAGGAGTGATCGATGAGTGCCGTCGACGACGAGGAAGACGCGGTGCTCTACGAGGTCACTTCCAGCGGAGTCGCTATCGTCACGCTGAACCGCCCGGAACGACTCAACGCGTGGGGGCCCGATATGGCGGTGCCGTTCTATGCCGCCGTTGATCGCGCCGAAGAAGACCCGGCGGTCAAAGTGATCGTGGTGACCGGTCGGGGTCGCGCATTCTGTGCGGGCGCTCATCTGGGTTCATCCGGTTCGGCGGGCGGCGTTGGCGAATCACTGGAAAGAGCGGGCGGCATGAGTGTCGCGGACCTGGTCGGTGAGCGCCCGCCGCATTTCTTGACCGAGTTGCGTAAGCCCGTCATCGCGGCCGTCAACGGACCCTGCGTCGGCATCGGATTGACCCAGGCGCTGATGTGTGATGTTCGGTTCGCCGCGAGAGGGGCGAAGTTCGGCGCGGTGTTCGCCCGTCGCGGATTGATCGCCGAATTCGGCATCTCCTGGATCCTCCCGGGTCTGGTGGGTTGGGGCGTTGCCCTCGACCTGCTGTTGAGCGGCCGTACCTTCCTGGCCGACGAGTCGGCCCAGCTTGGCCAGGTCAAAGAAGTCGTCGCACCAGAGATTCTGATGACTCGAGTCCTGGAGTATGCGGAGGACATCGCCAAATATTGTTCGCCGACGGCGATGGCGGTGATCAAGCGACAGGCCTACGGTGACGCCCTGAGTGACGTCGCGGTGGCCACCGCGGACGCCGAAGCGCTGATGTGGGAGGCGCTGCCGGGGCCCGACGTCATCGAGGGAATCGTGAGCTTCTTGCAGAAGCGACCGCCGCAGTTCCCTTCGCTCACTTCGTCTGACGCTTAGTCCGCTTCTGGGAGCATTGTCGCCGGAACCGCTGTGATGCCTGGAGCATCAATCCGGGACAATCGCGGTCAGGCGGGGGCGGCGTCGCCGACGGCTGGCTGCTCAGGACAGGCCGGCGGCGACGGGGGCAGCCCATCCGAAACGATTTGGGGTGCGCTGGCCTCCGTCGTATCGACGGGGAGGTCGACTTCGGCACCGATTGCGCGAGCGAGATGTCTGGTTGACTGATCGTCAAAGTCACTCGGTAAAATCTCGGGCACGGGGACATCGTCAAAGTCACTCGGCAGGATCTCGGGCTCGGGGACATCGTCAAAGTCGCTCGGCAGGATCTCGGGCTCGGCGACATCCCCCGTAACCGGCGGCTCGATCTGTGGCGCTAGGTCAAATCGCATAGTGATTTGAGTGCCCTGAGCGGAGCCCGCGATGCTGACGTCGAATGCGAGCTCATTGATCAAGTGCAGGCCGCGTCCCCGGTGCTGGCTCCGCGTAAGGGGCTGGTCCGATGGTTCGATCCAGTGCCCGTGGTCGTTGACCGTCGCGGTGAGGGACTCGCCGTGCAGTGTTGCCTGAAGCGATACCAACAGGGTGGCGTCGAAGCGGCTGCCGTGTTCCATCGCATTAGTGACGGCTTCACTGACTGCCAGCAGCATGTCGAGCGCTTTACCAGCATCTAGGGCGATGTCTTTGAGCCACTGCGAGAATTGGTGTCGAGCGGT
>JAVROZ010000687.1:0-3329 GCA_032162485.1 Mycobacterium sp. | reverse complement strand
GAACTGGCCCGCGGCCAGATCGCCGGAGACTCCTATGGGATGCTCAAGCTGCTGGTGTCCACCACCGATCGCAAGCTGCTCGGCGCGCACCTGTTCGGCACGAGCGCCACCGAGATGGTCCACATCGGGCAGGCCGTGATGGGGTGCGGGGGCACCGTGGATTACCTGGTCGATGCCGTGTTCAATTACCCGACCTTCTCCGAGGCGTATAAGGTCGCCGCGCTGGACGTGACGAACAAGATGCGTGCACTCAACCAGTTCCGTCGCTGATCCGTCGAATCAGCAGCCGTCGTCGTAACCCGTCGGCGAAGTGTCACCGGGGCCGCCGGCCTCGGCCCGGGCCAGCAGCTGTGCGGTGCGTTCGTCGAACGGCGCTGAATAAGAAATGTTTTCGGTGCATCCCCCGCCTTGGAGGCCGCCAATCACTCCGACCACCGTCGATCCGATGATCCAGGGCGCACCACTGGTTCCGCCGACCAGCCCGTCACACGGCAGGGACGGAAATCCACCGCCGGTAACGCCGGTGCTGCCCTGACAGCTGATTGGTTGACCGCCCACACCGGCTGCGTAGCCCGTGACGGTGACCCGGCTGCCTGGCACTGGCGCGCGACTCAGTGACAGGGCCGCACCCGCCCGGCCCTCCACCGATCTAGTGCCGGTGCCCCTCACCCGGGCAATCGCGTAATCCGCACGCGGGTCCCGGCTGGTGATCCAACGCGCGTCGAAGTAGACCTCGGCAACCTTCCAGGTGTCGGCAGGTGCTGATGCACCGGCGAAACCGGGAACGAAGGTGGTCGCGGAGTCGCCGAGCAGACAATGCGCGGCCGTCAGCACGAGGTCGCCGCCCCTCGAATGCACCACCGAGCCTGTGCAGGCGTGCCGGTCGCTGCCATCTCGAAAAACTGCACCCACGCGCGGGTCCGGCGCCACGTTCCGCGCCGGCCGGGCGCATGATGTGAGCAACATCGCCACGCCGATGAGCAGGCTCAGCACTACCGGTACAGCGCGCATCGATGTCCATCATGCCTGACGGCGGGGCCGCAGCAAGCGAATAAAAACCGGCCTCAATGGGTTGATACGTTTGCCAGCAAATTCTGTGTGTTGATCGGACTCGAGGTCCAGGGTCCGCTGTTCGATAGTGAGTGCCCCTCGATTGAGGGACACTGGTTGGGGCACCCTAGTGGGGCCCAGTAAAAGGGCTCAGTAAAAGGGCTTAGTAAAAGGGTTTAGAGAAACGCCCGAGAGGAGGCGGCACCCATGTCCGAGCATCACGAACCCGACGAGGCGCAGGAGTACCAGCCTGGCCAACCCGGCATGTACGAGCTCGAGTTCCCCGCGCCTGTGTTGTCGACGTCTGACGGCCGCGGACCGGTGCTGGTGCACGCCTTGGAGGGCTTCTCCGATGCCGGTCACGCGATTCGGCTGGCCTCCGCTCACCTCAAGGCGGCCCTGGATACCGAACTGGTCGCATCGTTCGCGATCGACGAACTGCTGGACTACCGCTCCCGCCGGCCCCTGATGACGTTCAAGACTGACCACTTCACCAAGTACGACGATCCCGAACTCAGCCTGTACGCGCTGCGCGACAGCGTCGGCACGCCGTTTCTGCTGCTGGCCGGCCTGGAGCCGGACCTGAAGTGGGAGCGTTTCATCACCGCGGTGCGACTACTGGCCGAACGGCTCGAGGTGCGCCAGACCATCGGCTTGGGCACCGTCCCGATGGCTGTCCCCCATACCCGCCCGGTCACGATGACCGCGCACTCCAACAATGCAGATTTGATCGTCGACTTCCAGCCCTGGATTTCCGAAATCCAGGTCCCCGGCAGTGCTTCCAACCTGCTGGAGTACCGGATGGCGCAACACGGCCATGAGGTCGTCGGGTTCACCGTGCACGTCCCGCATTACCTGACCCAGACCGACTACCCGGCGGCGGCCCAGGCGCTACTCGACCAGGTGGCCAAGACCGGATCGTTGGAGCTGCCAGTGACGGCGTTGTCCGAGGCGGCGGCCGAGATCCGGACCAAGATCGACGACCAGGTCCAGGCAAGCGCGGAAGTCGCTCAAGTGGTGGCCGCCCTCGAGCGCCAGTACGATGCGTTCATTGACGCTCAGGAAAACAGGTCCTTGCTAACGCGTGACGAGGAGCTGCCGAGCGGCGATGAGCTTGGCGCCGAGTTTGAGCGGTTTCTGGCTCAGCAGGCTGAGAAGAAGTTCGACGACGACGACAACCCGAATTAAGGCCCTACCTACTGGACAAGGTTGGCGACATGACCGAGCGAACGCGCAATCTTCGCCCGGTGCGGGAAGTGACCTCCCCGTCGCTGGAGTTCCGCACCATTCACGGCTACAGACGGGCGTTCCGGATCGCCGGATCCGGCCCGGCGATCCTGCTCATCCACGGCATCGGCGACAATTCCACCACCTGGACCGGCATCCATGCCAAACTCGCCCAGCGATTTACTGTCATCGCGCCAGATCTGTTGGGTCACGGCAAGTCCGATAAGCCGCGCGCCGACTACTCGGCCGCGGCCTACGCCAACGGCATGCGCGACCTGCTCAGCGTGCTCGACATCGAGCGGGTGACCATCATCGGTCATTCACTGGGCGGCGGAGTGGCGATGCAATTCGCCTACCAAGTCCCCCATCTCGTCGACCGGTTGATTCTGGTGGGCGCCGGCGGTGTCACCAAGGATGTCAATATCGCGCTGAGGTTCGCCTCACTACCGATGGGTTCCGAGGCGCTGGCCTTGTTGCGCCTTCCCTTGGTACTGCCGGCACTTCAGGTGATGGGGCGACTCGCGGGTCTGATGCTGGGCTCGACGGCTGTTGGGCGCGACCTGCCCAACATCTTGCGCATCCTGGACGACCTACCCGAGCCGACGGCGTCGGCGGCCTTCACCCGTACCTTGCGGGCCGTGGTGGACTGGCGCGGGCAGATTGTCACCATGCTGGACCGATGTTATTTGACCGAAGCCATCCCCGTGCAGATCATCTGGGGCAGTGAGGATGTCGTTGTCCCGGTTCGTCACGCGCACATGGCGCACGCCGCGATGCCGGGCTCCCAACTCGAAATCTTCGAGAATTCCGGACATTTCCCGTTCCACGACGACCCGGCCCGGTTCCTCGACCTCGTCCATCGCTTCATCGATAGCACGGTCCCACCCGAGTACGACCAGGCCGCACTTCGCGAATTGCTGCGCAGCGGCGGCGGTGCGCGAACAGTTACCGGGCCGGCCGGCACCCGTGTCGCGGTGCTGAATGCGATGGGCGCCGACGAGCGCAGCGCCACCTGACCGGCACATCACCGCGGGTCGTTACGGGCGCGTCAT
>JAVROZ010000686.1:0-8964 GCA_032162485.1 Mycobacterium sp. | reverse complement strand
TCCAGCATTCTGGTGCAGATGATGTGGCAGATGCGTGCCTCAGGCATGTGGACCGACGTGCGCGGCACCAACATGCTCGACGGCGGCGCGCCGTATTACGACACCTATGAGTGCGCCGACGGCCGCTACGTCGCCGTCGGTGCCATCGAGCCGCAGTTCTACGCGGCGATGATCGAAGGGCTCGGGCTGGACGCGGCCACCTTGCCGCCTCAGAACGACGTCAGCCGGTGGCCCGAACTCCGCGCCTTGCTGACCGAGGCTTTTGCCGCCCGCGACCGCGACCATTGGGCCAAGGTGTTCGCCGACTCCGACGCGTGCGTGACGCCGGTTCTCGCCTTCGGAGAGGCGCACACCGAGCCGCACATCGCCGAGCGGAACACGTTGTACGAAGTCAATGACAATCTGCAGCCGATGCCCGCCCCGCGGTTCTCGCGCACGCCGGGGGAGACGCCCCGCTCGGCGGAAGTGGTGGGGGACATCGAGGCGCTGATCAAGGACTGGGTATAGTCCCGACCAACCAGTAGGTTGGGCGAACGGACCGAACGGGTCGAACGAAGGGGAAGATTCGCGTGGAGATCAGGGACGCCGTAGCTGTCGTCACCGGAGGAGCGTCAGGCCTGGGCCTGGCCACCGCCAAGCGGTTGCTGGATGCCGGCGCGCAGGTGGTGGTGCTGGACCTGCGGGGCGAGGAGGCGGTGGCCGAACTAGGCGATCGCGCTCGTTTTGCGCAGGCCGATGTCACCGACGAGGCCGCCGTCGGTGCTGCGCTGGATGTGGCCGAATCGTTGGGGCCGTTGCGGATCGCCGTCAACTGCGCCGGCACCGGCAATGCCATTCGGGTGCTGAGTAAGGACGGCGTATTTCCGCTGGCGGCGTTCCGCAAGATCGTGGACATCAACTTGGTCGGTACCTTCAACGTGATTCGACTGGCTGCCGAGCGGATCGCGCAGACCGAGCCCATCGGCCCGAAAAATGAAGAGCGTGGCGTCATCGTCAACACCGCGTCGGTGGCGGCGTTCGATGGCCAGATCGGTCAGGCGGCCTACTCCGCGTCCAAGGGCGGCGTCGTGGGCCTTACCCTGCCGGTCGCGCGAGACCTGGCCAGCAAGCTGATCCGCGTGGTCACTATCGCGCCTGGACTGTTCGACACGCCGCTGCTGGCCGGTCTGCCGGAGCCGGCCAGGGAGTCGCTGGGTAAGCAGGTGCCGCATCCGTCGCGCTTGGGCAACCCGGACGAGTACGGGGCGCTGGCCGTCCACATCGTCGAGAACCCGATGCTCAACGGTGAGGTGATCCGGCTGGACGGGGCTATTCGGATGGCGCCGCGGTAGATCGCGGGCGCCGTGCCTCTCGGGCGTTTGCGCCTCTGCGCCGCGATCGGACTGGCCCCTGACAACGAAAAAGCCCCCCGCAATGCGGGGGGCTATCTCGGAACCACACTAGGTGGTTATCGACGAAACCATCGGCTGGCGGTTGGTTCGGCCATCAATAGTCGTGCAATTACGCCCATGGTGTTACCTCAGCTCGCTGTCGGCAGGGGTTGCCAGTCTTCGAACTGCTCGGAGGTCTCGCCTTCCACCAGCATGTCGCCGTGGTAGAGAGCCTCGAAGTCAGCCTTGATGACGTCGGCACTTGAATCGTCGATCCACATGACACTGAGCTTAGGAGCGTGCATTAAGGATTCGGTGAGCCACGATTCGCAAATTCATGGCAATTCTTACCGACGGGTAGGGTCCGCCGCGGCGGCGCAGGTTTACCCATTTCCTCTTCCGGTGAACCATCTCATAGCTGCGCTCGTCTACTGTGCTGGTGTTATTAGACACCTGTAAGTTAGAGTTGCTAAGTTATCGCGGATATGGTGCGGCCCCACTCGGGATGGCTTGGCGACGACAGTGGAGGGAACAGCATGCTGCAAGGGATCGCTCGACTGGCCATCGCGGCACCCAAGCGGATCATCGGAATCGCCGTATTGGTCTTCCTCGCCGCAGCGATCTTCGGCATCCCCGTCGCCGAGAGTCTGTCTCCAGGCGGTTTCCAGGATCCTGAATCGGAATCGGCCCACGCCATCGCGGTCTTAACCGACAAGTTCGGACAAAGTGGCCAACAGATGCTGATTCTGGTGACCGCGCCGGCGGGAGCCAAGAGTCAGCAAGCCCGCACGGTAGGGACCGACCTCGCCGAGCAGCTTGGTCGCTCGCCATTGGTATATAACGTCTCCTCGGCCTGGACCGCACCGCCGGAAGCGGCTGTCCAGCTGATCAGCAAAGACGGCAAATCCGGTCTGATCGTCGTCAACCTCAAGGGCGGCGAGAACGACGCGCAGAAGAACGCCCAGATCCTGTCCGACCGGCTCATACATGACCGAGACGGTGTCGCCGTCCGCGCTGGTGGTTCGGCGATGGAATACGCGCAGATCAACAAACAGAACCAAGCCGACCTGCTGGTCATGGAAATGATCGCGATTCCGTTGAGCTTCCTGGTGTTGGTCTGGGTGTTCGGTGGGCTGCTGACAGCGGCATTGCCGATGGCGCTCGGGGCGCTGGCCGTCGTCGGGTCGATGTCGGTGCTACGGCTGGTCACGTTCACTACCGAGGTATCGATCTTCGCGCTGAACCTGAGCACCGCGTTGGGCCTGGCGTTGGCCATCGATTACACATTGCTGATCATCAGCCGTTATCGCGACGAGTTGGCCGAGGGCTGCGAGCGGGACGAGGCGCTGATCCGGACCATGGCCACGTCCGGTCGCACGGTGTTGTTCTCGGCGGTCACTGTGGCGTTGTCCATGGCGGCGACGGTGCTGTTTCCGATGTACTTCCTCAAATCCTTCGCGTACGCGGGTGTCGCCACCGTGGCCTTCGTGGCGACCGCGTCAATCGTGGTCACCCCGGCCGCCATCGTGCTGATGGGTTCCCGGGTCGACGCATTCGACGTTCGGCGCCTGGTGCGCCGGATATTGCGTCGCCCCGAGCCCGGCCATAAGCCGGTCAAGCAGCTGTTCTGGTACCGGTCGAGCAAGTTCGTGATGCGCCGCTGGCTGCCTGTCGGGGTGGCAGTCGTCGCGCTGCTGCTGTTGCTCGGGCTGCCATTCTTCTCGGTGAAATGGGGATTCCCGGACGACCGGGTGCTGCCTACTTCGGCGTCGTCGCATCAGGTCGGCGACGAGCTGCGCACCAATTTCGAGCGGGACTCGGCAACCGCGGTGCCGATTGTCGTACCCGACGCCACCGGCTTGAGCCCGGCCGAGCTCGACAAATACGCGGCCGATCTATCCCTGGTTCCCGACGTATCGGCGGTGTCGGCCCCGCCGGGGACGTTCATCGGCGGAAGGCTGGCCGGCCCGCCCACCGGCGCCACCGGAATGACGGACGGCCGCGCATTCTTGACCGTGAGCAGCACGGCGCCGCTGTTCTCGCAAGCCTCGGACACCCAGCTCAAACGGCTGCATCAGGTGGCCGGCCCGGCCGGGCGCTCGGTGGAGATGGCCGGCGTCGCGCAGATCAACCGAGACAGCGTGGACGCGGTGACCGATCGGCTTCCCCTGGTGCTGGGGCTGATGGCCGGTGTCACCTTCATATTGCTGTTCCTGCTGACCGGCAGTGTGGTGCTGCCGGTAAAGGCCTTGGTTTGCAACATGCTCTCGCTGACCGCGGCGTTCGGCGCGCTGGTGTGGATTTTTCAGGACGGCCACCTCGGTGCATTAGGTACCACCCCGAGCGGAACGCTGGTGGCGAACATGCCCGTGCTGTTGTTCTGTATCGCATTCGGACTGTCGATGGACTACGAGGTGTTCCTGGTTTCCAGAATTCGCGAGTACTGGTTGGCGTCCGGAGCGGCCCGTCCGGCGAAACCGGCCGCGTCCGAGGCGCACGCCGCCAATGACGAGAGTGTGGCGCTGGGGGTCGCCCGTACCGGCCGGGTGATTACCGCGGCGGCGTTGGTCATGTCGATGTCCTTTGCCGCGCTGATCGCCGCGCATGTGTCCTTCATGCGGATGTTCGGGTTGGGCCTGACGCTCGCGGTGATCGCTGATGCCACGTTGGTGCGAATGGTTCTGGTCCCGGCCTTCATGCACGTGATGGGCCGGTGGAATTGGTGGGCGCCCAAGCCGCTGGTGTGGCTGCACGAGCGGTTCGGGATCAGCGAGGGTGGCACATTCGAGGAGTCCGTCGTGGCATCGGAGGTAGCCAGCGGTGCCGACACAGCCAAATTCCCGACCCAGCGCAACGGACAGGAAATCCATGCATCGGTGACGCGCCATGGTTGACGTTTCGATTCCCGCCCTGCGCCGCCAGCGCGCCCCACGTGGGTCGGGAGACCGACTGCGTCACGAAATTCTCGACGCAGCAACGGAATTGCTGTTCGAAACCGGACAGGCCAGGGCGGTATCGATTCGGTCGGTGGCGCAACGCGTCGGCGTCACCTCGCCGTCGATCTATCTGCATTTCCAGGACAAGGACGCGCTGCTGGACGCGGTGTGCGCACGCTATCTGGCACGACTGGACGAGGAGATGGAGCGGGCGGCCGTCGGGCACACGGCCACCGTGGACGTACTGCGGGCCAGGGGAATGGCGTACGTGCGGTTTGCTCTGCAGACCCCGGAGTTGTACCGGCTTGCCATGATGGGCGAATGGCGCTCCGGAAGCAGTGTCGACCTGGCCCTGGACAGTTCGGCGTTCAAGTACATGCGCGCCTCCGTCCAGGCGCTGATGGACGAAGGTGTTTACCGAACCGACGATCCGACGAAGATCGCCCTGGAATTGTGGACCGCCGCGCATGGGGTGGCGGCCATCCTGATCGCCAAGCCGCACCTGCCATTCGGTGACGTCGACGCTTTCGCCGACCGGGTGTTCGGGACTGTCCTGTGCGGACATATGGTGGCCGGGCTCGTCGGAGCGGAAGCGACACCCCAACGGCTGGTGGATCGGGTTACCGAGTAACGCCAATAGGAGGAAGCGCGAGGATGTCGTCGGCCAAAGTTGAGAATCCGTTCTTCGCACGGGTCTGGCCTGTGTTCGCTGCCCACGAAGCCGAGTCGGTCCGCGCGTTGCGGCGGGAGAATCTGGCCGGCCTGACAGGTCGCGTGCTTGAAGTCGGTGCGGGCAGCGGGACGAATTTCGCCTACTACCCAGAGACGGTCACCCAGGTGGTCGCCGTCGAGCCTGAGCCACGGCTGGTGGACAAGGCCAGGGCTGCAGCGGCCGATGCGCCGATCCCGGTCGTGGTGACCAGCGAGGCTGCTGAGGACTTCGGCGACGGGGAGCCCTTTGACGCGGTGGTCTGCTCGCTGGTGCTGTGCTCGGTGAACGACCAGGTCGCCGTGCTGCGGCGACTGCATACCCTGCTGCGCCCGGGTGGCGAGCTGCGCTTTTTGGAACATATTGCCAGCTCAGGTACCCGAGGCCGACTGCAGCGGTTCGCCGATGCGACCTTTTGGCCGCGGGTGATGGGGAACTGCCATACGCACCGCGCAACCGAGCGTGCGATCACCGAGGCGGGCTTTGAGGTCGACACGTCGCGGCACGAATGGACGTTGCCGTTTTGGGTGCCGCTGCCCGTGTCGGAGCTGGCACTGGGCCGCGCGCGACGCCCGTAGTTCGCGAGGGCGCTACTTCAGCAGCGCCGGCAGTCGCTCCAACAGTCCGGGCAACGCTTGGCTCGCGGACTCACGCACGCACAGTGTGGCCTGCCGGGACAACGGTGTCGGCTCGGGATTGACCTCGATCACGGCTGCGCCGCGGGCCAGCGCCAACTCGGGTAACCCGGCCGCCGGGTAGACGATCGCGGAGGTCCCGACCACGACCACCACGTCGGCGTTCTCGGTGGCCTCGACCGCACTTTTCCACGGTCCCTGCGGTAACGCCTCGCCGAACCAAACGATGTCCGGGCGGATCAGGCCGCCGCACCGACAAACCGGCGGCTCCACTTCGATGGCGGCCTCCGTCATGATCGGCAGCGGCTCGGTGTAGGACCGATTGCAACGCGCGCAACGGAAATCGAAGAGGCTGCCGTGCAGGTGGTGCACCGCAGTGCTGCCGGCGCGCTCATGCAGATCGTCGACATTCTGAGTGACGACGGTGATGTCAGTGACGTCCGGGTGGTGCTGCCACTGGGCAATTGCGCGGTGCCCGTCGTTGGGTTGAACGTCGGCCACCAGATAGTGGCGCCACAGGTACCAGCCCCACACGCGTTCGGGATTGCGTTCCCATCCTTGAACGCTGGACAACTCGTAGGGGTCGAAGCGGGCCCACAACCCATTCTTGTCATCGCGGAACGTCGGTACTCCGCTTTCCGCGGAGATGCCCGCGCCGCTAAGCACCGCCACTCGCATCCCACAAAGATAGCCGCGGGTGGGCAATACTGGGTATGTGGAGCTGCGTGATTTGTTGAAGGTCGACGTCAAGGCAGGCAAGCCGCTGTTCGACCAGCTCAGAACCCAGGTGATCGACGGTGTTCGGGAAGGCGCCTTGCCGCCTGGTTCCCGGCTGCCGACGGTGCGCGACCTGGCCGGCCAGCTCGGTGTCGCGGCCAACACAGTGGCGCGCGCCTACCGCGAGCTCGAATCCGCCGCGATCGTCGAAACACGCGGACGTTTTGGCACTTTCATCTCCCGCTTCGATCCCACCGACGCCGCGATGGCGGCCGCCGCCACGGAATACGTCGAAGTGGCCCGGGCGCTGGGCCTGACCAAGTCCGACGCGATGCGCTATCTCACGAACGTGCCGGACGACTGAACTCCAGCAGCGTGATATTCGGGCGCAGCGGGTCGAAGAGCGGAATACGGTAAACGGCCGACAGAGCGGTGTTCAGCAACAGGCCGCGACCCTGTGGCCGATGCACATCGCGGACGGCGCTGATCCCCGGCACCGTGTTCACCAGGTCGGCGGCTTCGGCGACGGACAGGCTGAACGGCATCGTCGGCACCTTGTAGCGCAGGGAAGTTCGGATGCCCAGGCGGGACCACATGCTGAACCAGCGCGGCGGTACGTCGAACAACATCTGCCCACCGGGAAACCGTTTGGCGCACTCGGCGATCAGTTCCAGGGATTGCTGGGGCTGCAGGTACATCAGTAACCCCTCGGCGGTGATGAACACCCCGTTTGCCGGGTCGACGGCATCCATCCAGCTGTAGTCCAATGCCGATTGAGCGCGCACCGAAATCCGTGGCGACGCCGGCAGCAACCGAGCCCGAATATCAACGATTGGCGCCAGATCCACTGTCAGCCAACGAAACTCACTATCAGGTAGGGCTGCTTCCAAGCGCCAGAAGCTGGTTTGCAAGCCCTCCGCCAGCGCCACCACGGTGGCTGACGGATGGGTACTCAAGTAGGAGTGAGCCACGGTGTCGAAGGCCCGCGCCCGCAATGCGATGTCCTGGCCGGAACGACCGAACTTCGCAAAGTCGAAGTCGATCGAATCGACCAGGGCGACCGCCAGCGGATCCTCGATGACGCCGTCGTCGCGGCGCGCCTCGGCGGCTCGGGCGTTCAGCGTCAGCAGTGCGGTCTCAGAGACGCCGTTGAGCGCGACCTTGTGTGAGGTGGGCTCCGGATCGCTCATTTCAGCACCTTAGCCAGCGTGCGCAGGTTGCGGGACGTGGTCGACGACTTGTACCGCTTCTTTCCCATTGTCTTGCCGATGGTGCTGTCCAGGGTGCTGCCCTTGGGCACCTGCCAGTAGATGACGCCTTCGCCGCGGCCGACTTTCTCGTTGGGACCGGCCTCCAGTTCCGCCAATTCGTCGAGCACCTCGGCGTCGGTGACGAAGGTGACGTAGGACTGGTATCCGTCGACCTCGCGCTCGAATGGGTATGCCTCGTCGATGGCGCGCACCGTCTCGATGTCATAGGCGAGCACCCACGCGTCGTACCCGAAGCTTTCGCGCAACGCCGCTTCTGCCTTCTTGCGGACCGTTGCGACAGCCGCGGTCGACTCGAGCAGCACATTGCCGCTGGCCAGAATCGTGCGCACGTTCTTGAAGCCGGCGTCGGTCAATGCGTCGGCCACCGCTGCCATCTTGAGGTTGACGCCGCGGACGTTGACGCCGCGTAGAAAGGCCGCGTACTTGGTCATGAACTGATTTCACCAGGTGGGCTGTTACCGGAGGAGCTTGGGATGGCATACGGGGGCGGGTCTAGCGCCGCGCGACGTAGGCTTTCGGCATGGGACGCCAAGTCTTCGACGACAAGCTGTTGGCCGTGATCAGTTGCAACTCGATCGGGGTGCTGGCCACCATCAAACGGGACGGGCGCCCCCAGTTGTCGAACGTGCAGTACCACTTCGATGCACGAAGTCTGGTGTTGCAGGTATCCGTCACCGAACCGCGGGCCAAGACGCGCAACCTGCGCCGCGACCCGCGGGCGTCACTTCTGGTCGATGCCGACGACGGGTGGTCCTACGCGGTGGCGGAGGGGACAGCCGAACTGACTCCACCGGCCGCTGCGCCCGACGACGACACCGTCGAGGCGCTGATTGCGTTGTATCGCAACATCGCTGGCGAACATCCGGACTGGGACGAATACCGCGAGGCCATGGTTACCGATCGGCGAGTGCTGCTGACCCTGCCGATCTCGCATGTGTACGGCATGCCGCCGGGCAAGCGGTGAGCAGATAGGCTCCGGGTATGGCTGAATCGAACGCCCCGGAAGACGCTGGGCCTCCTGAGTCGTCCGAACCGGCAGAGGACGAGAACAAGCGCAAGTTCCGCGAAGCCCTCGAGCGCAAGACGGCCAAGTCGTCGAGTAAGTCCGACCCGAAGGACGCCGGCGGCAAGCAGTCGCGGGCCCACGGCGCTGCGGGCAATCGCCGGGAATTCCGCCGCAAGAGCGGCTAACTGGCCCGATCAGGCAAACTTGTTGCCGCAGAAGTTAATTGGCAATGGACCGATGCTGCTAAGCCGAGCTCACCCGACAGTTCTAGACTGAGTCCGTGCCGAAACTGCAGCTTGTCCAAGAACCGGCCGCCGACG
>JAVROZ010000685.1:0-9686 GCA_032162485.1 Mycobacterium sp. | reverse complement strand
GATGTCGCGGGGTTCGAACAGGAATCGGGACAGGTCTGTCCGCTCGACACGGCCGCGTCGCCAGTCGGGCGGAAACGCTGCGGAGGCGGCCGCCAGGGCCGACCGGGTGCGGCTATGCCTGGCCTCGAGCTCATCGATGCTGCGCCCGCGGCTGGACAGGAAGAACGCCGCCTGCCCGTGGGTACCGTGTCGCGCCACGGCATCGTCGAGTTCGGTGCGCCGGTGCACCAGGATCACCCTCGGTGGCAGCGTCATGACGCTGCGGCCCCGAGTCGGGCCAACACCGGCGCCAGTAGATCCGGCGTCACCACCAAGTGCTCGATCTGGGGCAGGTTGACGGCGAGTTCCTGGAGCGCCAGGCCCAACAGCGTGGTCTCGGGCAGGTCGCGGTAGGCGGCCAGCCGCGCGGATTCGGCGGCGGCCTTGGCGTCGCCCACCAGCCGAGTGGCTTGTGCCTTTGCCTCGGCCAGCTGTACGTCGCGGCGGGCCTGCGCTTCGGCGGCGATTGCGTCGGCAGCCCAGAATTCCTGGGTTTTCCGCCGCTCGTTGGCACCATCCTGGGCCACCAGCTCCTCGTTGCGGCGCGCAAGTTCGATCTTGGTCTGCAGTTCGTTCTCGCCGATGGCCCGTTCCCGTTCGACGGCCAACGCGCGACGCTCGAAAGTGGCCCGGTCGGCCTCCTGCTGGACCTGTTCGCGGGTCGGGGTCTGCAGCGCGCGTTCCACGTCCGGCTCCGGACGAATCGCGACGACGCGGACCCCCAACACCGCGATGCCTGTTTCGGTGAGTCGCGTGTCGTTAGCGAGCCCGCTGATCATTCGGTTTCGTACCGCGGCGATTCCATCAACGAGCGCCGATGTCAACATGGTCCGCGCCAGCAGGTCGAGTCCATGCTGCTGAGCGGATTCGGTGAGTATCCCGGCCACCTGCTCGAGTGGAGCCGACCGCCAGTCGCCGGTGTCGGTGTCGATCGAAAAGTCGATGCGCTGCGCGGCCAGCATCGGGTCGACGATCCGGTACGTCACGGTGGCCTGTACGGCCACATCCTGAAAATCGGCTGTCCTGGCGTGAAAGAGCAACGGCAGTTCGCGGTCATCGAGCGGGATCTCCGACATCGCGGCGGTCAGTGGAAGAAACCAGAACGCAAGCCCCGGTCCGTCGTGCACGAGGTTGCCTCGGCGTAGGGCCCGGATGTGCGCGGTCGGCTCGACACGTAGGTGACGAAGCAGTGGGTAGCGAGTGATGACGGCCATGGTGGCCACCTCCTTATGATTATCGTCTTGTCGACGATAAGCCCCACGGTGGCTTTTCGTCAACTCGACGATTAATCTTGTCGAATGCCGCGCTACGAGCCCACCGACTATCCGGCGGTGGCGGTGACAGTCGACCTGGTGGCGTTGACGATCCGCGACGACGAGCTGTGCGCGTTGGTGGTGCGGCGCGCGCAGGCGCCCTACGCCGGCCGGTGGGCACTGCCCGGCGGATTCGTTCGTCCCGGGGAGGACCTTGACGAGGCCGCCGCCCGTGAGCTGATGGAGGAGACCGGCGTACCTGCCGCGCGCCTGCACATGGAACAGCTCGCCAGTTACGGTGCACCGCAACGCGATCCGCGCATGCGGGTGATCACGGTCGCTTACCTGGGTCTGGCGCCCGACCTGCCGTTACCGGCCGCCGGCGGCGATGCTGGCGGCGCGCGCTGGGCACCCGTGGCCGAACTCATGACGACCAGGCTCGCGTTCGACCACCTGCGGATCCTGGGCGACGGCGTGGAGCGGGCACGCGCCAAGCTTGAGTACACCCCGCTGGCGACCACATTCTGCGCGGGTGAGTTCACGGTGGCCGAACTGCGGCGGGTCTATGAAATCGTCTGGGGCACAGAGCTGGACAGCCGAAACTTTCATCGTAAGGTCACCGGAACCGGGGGGTTTCTTATTCCCACCGGACGAACGACCA
Source organism: Mycobacterium sp. (assembly GCA_032162485.1). Lineage (GTDB taxonomy): Bacteria > Actinomycetota > Actinomycetes > Mycobacteriales > Mycobacteriaceae > Mycobacterium. The sequence goes on along the minus strand of JAVROZ010000685.1, from coordinate 7,733 downwards.
CCCGTGACGGTGGCCGTCCGGCGCAGCTCTATCGGCCCGGCGAATTGCGGATTCTGCACCCGCCGATGACGCGTGCGACGGCCATCGGTGCGGAATAGGCCTCCAATGCCGGACGTTGGGCCACAAGGAACCCACCATATGGAGGCGATGCATGAAAATCGGGATCATCGGGGCAGGTCAGATCGGCGGCACGCTGACACGTCGGTTGCGCGAACTCGGCCATGAAGTGAACGTGTCCAACTCGCGCTCTCCTGAAACACTCGCAGACCTCGCGAACGAAACCGGTGCCACGGCAGTATGGGCCAAGGACGCGGCGGCCGATGCCGATCTCGTGGTCGTGAGCATTCCGCAAAAGAACGTCCCCGACCTCGCAGACGGAATTGTCGACGCCCGCAAGCCAGGTGCCCCCGTGATCGAGACCAACAACTATTACCCTCAGCAGCGCGATGGTGACATCGCGGCGATCGAGGATGGCCAGGTCGAGAGTGCATGGGTGGCGGAGCAGATCGGTGCACCGGTGTACAAGGTGTTCAACGGAATTTGGTGGAAGCATCTGCTCGAGCGGGGAAAGTCCAACGGGACACCCAACCGCATCGCACTCCCAATCGCCGGCGAGGACGGGCCGGGCCGCGAACTGGTGCACGACCTCGTCGAACAACTCGGATTCGACCCTGTTGATGCCGGCCCGATTTCCGAATCGTGGCGCCAGCAGCCGGGAACACCGGTGTACGGCAAGGACTTCGACGCGGACCGCACCCGTACGGCGCTCGCCGAGGCGACACCCGAGCGCACGCCGGAATGGAGCGCGCGAACTGCGTGAGCCGGTTCCGCTAGGGCCCCGACCACGCCGGGTCTCGGCCGATGAAGCCGGCCAGCCGGGTCACCGGGTCCGCGTCGTCGTCGACCTCAACGGGCGGTCCGTACTGTCCGGATGAGCGCAGCAGGTCCTCGATTCCAGCCATACCTGCGAGCAGCTGGGCGGCGAATTCGGGTTCCAGCCCGGACTTTTGGCCGTTGGAAGTGGCCAGATCCCAAGTGTGCATGTACACATCGGCGGTGTAAAACCGGTCGACGGCATCAGCGAGGCGGTGATCTCCCGCCATCGGATGGCTGAAGTCGTCATCGGCGGCCTCGCTGTCGAGCAGCGCTTGCACGCCATCGGTGTGTACCAGCCACGCGGCGAGCGGGTCGTCGTCGATGGGCGGCCCGGCAGGTAACGCCACGCCACCCGCGCGGAGGAACTCGGTGAACCAATTGACCAGATGCGCGACGATGTCGCGCGCAACCCAGTCGTTGACCGGCGTCGGGGCTGCCCAATTGCGCACTGCTGATGCATGTTCGGTGAACCCGGCGGCAACGGCGCGGTGCCGGTCGGCGGGCGTGAGCTCGTTGAGTACCACCATGGCGGTCAGAGTCCGCCGACCAGTTTGTCGAGCTTGGCGTAGCCTTGGTCGACGCCGGTCTCCATTCCGGAGGCCAGCCAGGCATCACGTCCCTCGAAGCTGTCCACCAGCGATTGTGCGTGCAGCCGGCTACGGCCGTCGCCGAGTTCTTCGAACCACAATGTCTCAAGGGCGACGTCGTCGGGCATACCCTCGAAGGTGAAGGTCTGCACGATCTTGTCCGCGGCAACGGTGTGAAAGCAGCCGCGGAAGCCGAATTCCTCGCCGTCGCGGGCCGCGACATAACGCCAGCTGCCGCCGTTTCGTGCGTCCCACTCCAAGATCTTGGTGTCCATACCGTCGGGTCCGACCCAGCGGGCGAACAACTCCGGATCGGTGTGTGCCTTCATCAATTGTGCAGGGGTGGCATGGAAATCGCGGGTTATCCGGATGAGCGGAATATCGTTATCTGCCTCGATGATGGCATTCGCTGCGGTCATGATGCCCTGCCCTTTCGTCCCGGTTTCGCTTCGGTATCGTTCATCTCTGCCAGCACGCCGTCCAAACGCCGATAGCGCTGTTCGGCCTGTCGTTGGTAACGCTCGATCCACTTGGTCATCAGATCGAGGATCTGCGCTTCCAAATGCACCGGCCGCGTCTGTGCCACGCGACCCCGGCTGACCAGCCCCGCGTCCTCTAGCACTTTGAGGTGCTTCGAGACCGCTTGCATGCTGACGTCGTAGGGTTCGGCGAGCTGACTGACCGTGGCATCGCCCGTCGTCAGCCGGGTGATGATGTCGCGCCGGAGCGGATCACCAAGCGCCGCAAACACTTTTGACAATTGATCGACCATCCGCACCTCAACCTTTCGGTTGAATACGAGTGTGTACTCCAGCGCCGGCGTTGTCAACCCTTAGGTTGAATACGCGGCGACGGCTTGGTTGTGGGACGTGATCATTGGACTGCATGTAGTTTGAGCCGAGCCTGACAGTCGGGCACTTCGTCGTCCCACCGCAGCAGGACCCGTAGCGGAATGGTGATTTGCCGGGCCTCATTGCACACGACGGCGGGCACGAATCCCCAGCGGAGGAGGCATGGCTTAATACTCGTCGAGCTAGCGCTCAATGTCGTATTGCTCCCTGGCCTCGATCTCCTCATCGGACGCCTGGTCCGTGATTCGTTGAACGGCTCGAATGACATGGCGCGTTACGAGGTGCCGCTCCGTCGACCTTCAGCTGCCAACTAGTGAGCCCGTTAGAGTCTCACTCATCAATCATTAATGACATTGTGATGCCGTCAAAACTTAGACGACGACACGACGTTTGGGTCTCCACATCGGGGTGCTCACCTTGCCATATTCGCAAAGCGCGACAAGTGCAGCTGGTGCGCGACGGTCACCGTCTTGGTCGGGCCGTTACGGTGTTTGGCGAGAATGAAATCCGCCTCTCCCCCACGCGGATCGTCTCGGTCGAACGCATCGGGCCGGTTCAGCAGAATGACCATATCGGCGTCTTGTTCTAAACTCCCGCTCTCACGAAGATCGGACAGCATCGGTTTCTTGTCGGTACGTTGCTCGGGACCACGGTTGAGCTGGCTGATCGCGACCACCGGAACCTCGAGTTCCTTTGCCAACAGCTTAAGATGCCTTGAGAATTCGGACACTTCGATCTGCCGCGACTCGACCTTTTTGCCCGACGTCATCAGCTGCAGATAGTCGACCACAACGAGTTTCAGGTTGGCTTTCTGGCGCAGCCGGCGCGCCTTCGCGCGAATCTCCATCATCGTCAGGTTCGGCGAATCGTCGATATACAGTGGTGCTTCACTGATTTCGCTCATCCGGCGCGCCAGCCGGGTCCAGTCGTCGTCGTTCATCCGGCCCGAACGCATATCGCCGAGCTTGATTTTCGCTTCCGCGGACAACAGCCGCATCACGATCTCGGACTTGCTCATCTCCAGCGAGAAGATGACGCTGGCCATGCGGTGCTTGATCGAGCACGAGCGCAGGAAGTCCAGGCCGAGGGTGGAGTTGTGCGTCGGCACCATCCCACGCCCGGCCAGGTAAAGCCGTGCGGAATTGTCGACCTGAACGCAGCGCACCGCGACACTGGCTACCCGGCGCACCGTGACCACCTGCAGTGACGGAGCCAACACCGCGGTCCGACCTGCCATGTGGTGTGCCGTTGATCCGGCCGGGGCGATGGTGTCCAGGCCACATCGCAGCTGCGCCGAAGTCCGAACCCCATCGCATGTTGGCCACTGATGCGCTGCGTCGGCGACGATCACTGTCCCGTCGGAGAACGCCACCTCGTAACACGGCCGTCCCAGCATCACGTCGGTGGCGGCCACCACCCGCGTCGGCCGACCGTCGGCGCCGATTAACTCGTCACCAACCGAGACGTCGCCCATCGTCGTCCAGCCCGACGGGGTGGGCAGTGGCGTATTCAATGCCAGCGCTTTGCCCACTCCGGGTCGCGCCGCGACGATGATCATCTGCCCGGGGTGCAGGCCGTTGGTCACTTCGTCGAGCTCGGTAAAGCCGGTCGGCACCCCGCGCGAGATACCTCCGTTGGAGGCGATGGCGTCGATCTCGTCCATCGTCGGCTGCAGCAGGTCCTCGAGGGGCACGAAGTCTTCTGACGTCCGCCGATCGGCGACGTCGTAGATCTCGGCTTGGGCCCGATCGACTATCTCAGCGACGTCGGCGCCGTCCGCCCCGGCGTAGCCGTACTGCACCACCCGGGTGCCGGCTTCCACCAGGCGGCGCAGCAGCGCCTTCTCGGCGACGATGGTCGCGTAGTAACCCGCGTTGGCCGCCGTCGGCACGGTGGAGATCAGGGTGTGCAGGTAGGGCGCACCACCGATGCGGCGCAGCAGCCCCCGGCGGTCCAGTTCGGCTGCCACCGTCACCGCGTCCGCCGGCTCCCCACGGCCGTACAGATCCAGGATGGCGTCGTAGATGTTCTGGTGGGCGGGCCGGTAGAAGTCGCCTGGCCGCAGCCGTTCCAGAACGTCGGCGATGGCATCCTTGCTGAGCAACATGCCACCCAGCACCGACTGCTCCGCGGCGAGATCCTGCGGAGGCTGACGGCCGTAGTCCTCACTCGGTGGCTGGACGTCCATGCCGGGGCGAGAAAGGTCATCGACGACCGCCATGGGCCCTCACCTCCTCTGATTTCGAGCACCGAACATACATTCGAAGGCTGCTATTCAGAGCGTAAGTCACTCCACCGACACCCCGCCCCTGCAGCACCTACATGACCCGGGCGCCTATGCGCCTGGATGAACGTAAGCGTTGCTGGCGGGTACTGCCAGGGCAGCTGTTGGTGAAGCTGTGCATCGTGTGTGCATATCCGTCGGCACAAGTGTTGAAGGGGTTGTGGAGAACCTGTGGATCATTGCGGGGCGCCGCGACATCACTGCTGCTGACCGCCATACAACGCGACGGAATTCGTGTGGACAAGAATCTCTACGGCGTGTCGGCGCAGGTTATCGGGTCGGGCGTGTTGGTTTTCGGCGACATTTTCGTCGAGTTAATAGCCGGTTACGGCTACAGTCTGGGACAACCTTGGAATTGTTCGCCAGCACATCGCAAACATGAAGGTTGGCCGAACACTGCCGGCTGAATTCTTCGAGGCCACAAAACCCGGGGTAGCCAATTCAAGGCCACACCGGGTGGTGACAAAAGAGGCGAGTTAGCTCTCGCCGACGACCTCGAGGGCAACCTCGACATCGATCTCCGGGTGCAGATGCACCACCACCGGATGGGTGCCGACGGCTTTGATGTGTGCCTTCGGCAGCCGGACGATCCGCTTGTCGAGGTTCGGGCCGCCCGCCTTCTTGATGGCGGCAACAACGTCACCGGCGGTCACCGAGCCGAACAGCTTGCCGCTGTCGGCCGCGGTCTTTACCGGCAGCGAGACGGGACCCAGTGCCTGGATGGCGGTCTTGATTTCGGTGGCGTGCTCGCGGTCGCGGACGGTCTGGGTCTCGCGGGCCCGGCGGATGTCGTCGGCCGCCTTCTGGGCGCCGCGCGAAGCGACGATCGCCAAACCGCGCGGCAGCAGGAAGTTGCGACCGTACCCGTCCTTGACCTCGACAGTTTCGCCGACGGAACCGAGGTGGTCGACGTCAGCCGTCAGAATCAGCTTCATCGTTTAGGTAACTTTCGTTGAGCGCGCGGTGTCTACCGCGTCGAGGAGGTGAAGGGCAGCAGCGCGACCTCGCGGGCGTTCTTCACCGCGACCGCGATGTCCCGCTGATGCTGCACGCAGTTGCCCGTGACCCGGCGGGCACGGATTTTGCCGCGCTCACTGATGTAGGTACGGAGCAGCCCGGTGTCCTTATAGTCGATCTGCTGGCCCTTCTTGGAGCAGAAAACGCATTTCCGCGCCTTGATGGGCTTCTCCGGAGCCGGGCGCCGCTTGGTGGACTTAGCCATGTGTGTGTTTCTTCCGTTCTTGTGCTCTGAAGTTCTTTAAGTCAGAAAGGCGGTTCGTCGTCGCCGCCGGCGAATGAACCCGACGCCGGGGCGCTGCCCCACGGGTCGTCACCGGATCCGCTGGACTGCGCCGCCGGCGCGGACTGGCGCGATGCGCCGCCGCCACCGCCACCGCCACCGCTATACCCGCCGCCGCCACCACCGCCACTGCGGCTGGCCTTGTTGACCTTGGCGGTCGCATACCGAAGCGAGGGCCCGATCTCGTCGACCTCGACCTCGAACACGGTGCGCTTTTCGCCCTCGCGGGTTTCGAAGGACCGCTGCTTGAGCCGCCCGGTGACAATCACCCGCGAGCCGCGAGTCAGGCTTTCGGCCACGTTCTCGGCCGCTTCGCGCCAGATGTTGCAGCGCAAAAACAGCGCTTCGCCGTCTTTCCACTCACTTGTCTGGCGGTCAAAGATCCGCGGTGTGGATGCCACGGTGAAATTCGCGACTGCAGCACCCGACGGCGTGAACCGCAATTCGGGGTCAGCAGTGAGGTTTCCGACGATAGTGATAGTCGTGTCACCAGCCACAATTGTCCTCCTTGTTCCGCCTGATCCACGCCGGGTGGGTAGTTATGGGACGAGCCTAGGCAAAGCCCCTGACAGGGTCGGCTAGTGCTTGTCGGTGCGCATCACCTTGGTGCGCAACACCGACTCGTTGAGGCTCAGCTGGCGGTCAAGCTCGGAGACCGTGGCGGGAGCCGCCTTCAGGTCAATGACGACGTAGATGCCTTCGGCGTGCTTGGCGATTTCGTACGCCAACCGCCGCCGGCCCCAAATGTCGACCTTCTCGACCGTTCCGCCGTCCTTCCGGACGACGTTCAGAAACGTCTCCAGGGACGGGGCAACGGTGCGTTCGTCAAGGGTGGGGTCGAGGATGACCATGATTTCATATGGACGCATAGGGACCTCATCACCTCCTCTGGTCTGGGCGGCCACGGACGTTCCGCGGCAGGAGGGTCGCCTGCGTCGGCAACCGCCCTAGGCTACCGGACTCACGCCAAGCTGGGAAATCACCTGCGCGATTGCAGAAACTCCGCCGCCCGGGCCTTGGTCGCCTCGTCGGCCTTAGCCAGCGCGCCGGAGTCGAACGGCGGGTGCGGGTCGTACTCGATGAGCAGCTGAGCGGCTTGCGCCGCCTCTCGGTCGACCAGCAGCTCGACCAACCGCAAGGCCATGTCGATGCCACTGGACACCCCCGCGGCTGTGATGATGCGCTGGGGCAGGTGCTCGACAACCCGCTCGGGCACGTACCGCGCACCCAGCCGGTTCAGTTCGTCGGCCGCCCGCCAATGGGTCGCCGCATCGAGTCCGTCGAGCAGTCCCGCGCCGGCCAACAGCAGCGCTCCGGTGCACACCGATGTGGTGAACGTGGTGCGCGGGTGCACCAATTGCAGCCAGCCCCGGATGGATTCGTCGTTGATGAGTACGCGGGTGCCGATGCCGCCTGGCACCACCACGACGTCGGGAGCATCCACCTCGGCAAAGGTGGCGTCGCACGTGAGGCCCAGCATGCCGTTCTCGGTCCGCACCTCGCCGCGCTGGTGTCCGACGAACACGACGTCAATCGACGGGATGCGTTGCAGGACTTCATAGGGTCCGACTGCATCCAGCGCCGTAAACCGTGGGAACAGCGGAATGGCGATCTGCATCAGCCGGTTCCGACAGCGCCGGCAGCCTCGGTTTCCGACGGCGCCGCCGCAGGTAGGTGGCGCCGTGACGACGCCGGACGCAACCACTTCGGCAGCCAGCTGGGCGGCGCGTCCGGAGCCAAGTCGTAGATCCCACCCGCGGGGTCGTCGACCCTGCCCTGCCAGCGCACCAGATCTTCTTCCGGGCGATAGATCTGGCGAATGACTAAGGCGCACA
>JAVROZ010000684.1:0-3314 GCA_032162485.1 Mycobacterium sp. | reverse complement strand
CGCGGCGCATGAACACGAGCAGCACGCGACCGCCGATCACCCCGACGGCCGCCCCAATCCCCATTTGCAGAACGAATTGGATTCCCACGCTGGCGAAGCCGGCTGCGCTGAGGCCGCCGGCGGCGATCAGGCTGGCCATCAAGGAGATGCCGACCGGATCGTTGGCGCCCGACTCGCCCTCCAGGATGGTGCTGCTACGCCCCGCAATCTGCCGCTTGCCCAGGACGGAGAAGACCACGGCCGGATCAGTGGGCGCCACCGCGGTGGCCACCAGCACCGCCGCGTACCAGTTGATTCCGCATGCGTAGTGCAGCATCAGCGCCGCGCCGGCGGCGGTGAGGAACGTGCCCACCACACCGACCGACAGGATGGGAACCACCGCCGCACGGAATCGCGACGGCCCGATGTGCATACCACCGTCGAACAACACGAGCACCAAGGCGATGGTGATCACGTGCTCGACGGTGCGCTCGGAGGGCGGCCGCACCACCGGCACGGCGTGCACCGCTACGGCGGCCCCGACGAGCACGAGCAGGGCCACCGGGACCTTCACCCGTTCGGTGAGACGGTTCGCCAACACGGCGACCAGACCGACAGCACTGGCGAACAGGATGATCAGCGCGTACCGGGCAGTCTCGTTCACTATTTCGGCCTCTGAGCCTTTCGATCGGTCGATAACGACATCGCCGACCAGACTTCCCGGCACACCGCGACGGAGTCTAGCTCCTCGCGAGGAGTCGCTCAGGTGTGTTTGGCGAGGAAACGCCGGAACAGCAGCCACGCCACAACCAGGTTGTAGCCGAAGCCGGCAAGCAAGTATGGCCACCACATGCCGTGATCGCCGGCAATCCAGAACGCCTTGGCCGCCCAGTAGGGCGGCAATACACCGAAGGCCACATTCCAGCGCGAGTGGATGAACCAGGGCAGGCAGGGCAATCCGGCGATCAGCATGCCCAGGCCGCGGACCATCGCCAAACCCTGAATTTTGTTGCTAGCCACGGCGATGATCAACAGCAGGGTGACGACCGCGGAAACACCGGCCAGCAGCCCGATCGGGACGAGGGCCGGCATCAAGCCGGGACGAAGCAACCCACTGAGCGGCAACGTGGTCATGACGTAGGTCGTCGTCACCACCAACACGGTCGCCGCGCGATAGGCGAAGAACGTCGCCAATGGCACCGGGGTGACCTGCAACGCGGTCATGGTCCGGGCGTCGACCTCGTCCAACACCAGTAACGCCGCCAGCGCGCCGGCGACGATGATGCTGGTGAGCAACAGCAATGCGGTCATAATCAGCGGGTAGTAGGGGACGAGGTCAAACCCGTTGCGGCGAGCCAACATCACCGTCGCGCGCGGCGTCAACACCGCCACACCGGTGGTCCAGATCACTGGGGCGAGGATGATCGAGATGAGCAGCGGATCGCGGTAGGTGCCCCGAAGGTCGTTGCGCCCGAAAGCGGCCCACGCGCGTGCCATAAATAGCGAGTGCATCAGAACCCGCCGGACTTGGCGACGATGAAGCGACCGAACAGCGCCTTTGCCGCCCAACTCAAAGAGGCGATGCAGGCCAGCGGATACAACACGGCGTAGCCAACCTGCCACGGAGTCAGGCTCACCTGGTCGAATGCACTGCCCAACAACAACAACGGACCTTGCATCGGCAGCACGTACAGCAGTGGATTCGGCCACAGCCCGGACAGGTACAGGATCGGCAGGTTCATCACTGCCAGCGGGATGGTGGCGGCCAGCAACCAATCGCTGATCGAGGCGAAGGGCAGCGAGGAAGCGAATCCCACCAGCAGCATCAGCAGTGTTCCCAGCGTCACCCCGACCGTCAACGGGACCACGTGGTAGTGGAACCCGTGCGCGATGGTCGCCACCACCAGCGCCACTGACACCGAAATAGCCAGCAGCACTGAGAGTTTGGCGATCAGATATTCACCGAACCGCAGCGGCGTGGAGATGACGGCGCTCAGGGTGCGTTCCTGCTTTTCGAAGAACACCGCGCCGGCGATGAAGAAGAACCCGATGATGGTGGTGTCACCGGACATGATGTAGGGCTCGGCGACCGGACGCAGGCTGTGCGACATCGGCAGCAGCACGGCCAGCCAGATCAGGCCGGAGAAGATCGCCGCGTGCACAAACCGTTGTCGCACTTGAATTCTCAACTCGAGGAGCACCACGCTGGTCAGCCGAGTCATGTCAGCTGCCTGCCGGTGATCTCGACGAAGACGTCGTCTAGGCTGGCTTCCCTGCTGTGGATGGTCGCGATGTCGCGCTCGCGCAACAGCGCATGAAACGCCGCATCGTCGGCAAGGGTGTCGATCGGAAATTCGGCGGCTGCCAAACCTCCCTCCTCGCTGCGGTATTCGACGCGCACCCTGCGCTGGCTGCGGGCGATCTTCAACTCAGCGGGGGTGTCCAACGCGACGATTTTTCCGTCCACCACGAACCCGACCCGGTCGCAGAGCTCGTCGGCGGTCGCCATGTCGTGGGTGGTCAGAAAAACCGTCCGCCCCTGCTCCTTGAGATCCAGAACCATGTTCGTGACCGTGCGGGAATTCACCGGATCCAGACCTGAGGTGGGCTCGTCCAAGAACACCAACTCGGGGTGGTTGATCAGCGAGCGGGCGAAGGTTAACCGCATCTGCATGCCCTTGGAGTAGCCACTCACCCGCTTGTGTGCGTCGTCTTCCAGCCCGAGGGCGGCCAGCAGCTGCATCGGATCGGCCGTCGGGCGATCGTAGAGCGAGGCGAAGAAGCGCAGATTCTCCAAACCGGTCAGCTTCTGATAGTGGTTCGGCAATTCAAACGAGACGCCAATTCGTTCGTAGTAGTCGCGTCCCCAGTGCTGCGGATCGCGACCCCACACCAGCGTCTCGCCACCGTGCCCGCGCAGCAAGCCGATGAGCAGCTTCTGGGTGGTCGACTTCCCGGCACCACTGGGGCCCAGAAACCCGAAGATCTCGCCGCGGCCCACGGTGAAGTCCATGCCGCGCAGCGTCGGCTCAGAACTCCTCGGATAGGTGAAGGTAAGCCCGCGGACCTCGATCACCTCCGTCATGGCACGTCGCCCTTTCTACCGAATCAGCAATGCAACGCACTCGACATGATGGGTCAATGGGAACGCATCGAACACAGTGATCTGCTCCACGGCATAGCCGTGACCCCGGTACAGACCGATATCGCGGGCGAAAGATGCTGCTTCACAACCGATATGCACCACACGCGGTACTTCGGCGGCAGCCAGCAGGTCGATCACTTCGCGTCCGGCGCCCGATCGCGGCGGATCAAGCACCGCCACATCGGCACGG
>JAVROZ010000683.1:0-2806 GCA_032162485.1 Mycobacterium sp. | reverse complement strand
TCGACGGAGCCGGCTGGCTCGTCCACGTACTGCTGGACCCGCGTCGGGTGCGCTGGATAGTGCAACAGTCCGGTCCCCACCCCGGCAGCGGCGCGCAATGGTGGCTAGGGCAACTCAAAGCCCTTGGCGCGCCTGACTTCCCGAGGTCGGGATACCGGCTGCCCACGGTGGGCGGCGAACCGGAATGCCTGACCGAGGGCATGCTGCTCGACGAACTCGCCTTCGTCGACGACGGGTCCATGCCGGTACCGTCGAGCCTGCCGCGGACGTCGCTGTGGTTGGCGCAAGTGTGGCAGCAACGAGTCCTCGACGAAGAACTGGACGGGTTGGCCGGCACGGTGATCGAACCGGGCGAACACCCCGACTGGAGCCCGGCCCAGTCACGGACCTGGGCCAAGAAAGTACTGGCCGCCAACCCTGGCGATGCCAAATACGCACTGCTGAACGAGGATCCGGTCGCTCGCGAGAGCTTCGCCAGCGACAAGGGCTCGCCCCTGATGGCACAAACCATTACCAAGGCCGCCGCAACCGCCTCCGGAGCGGCCGGCTCCATCCGGCAACTGCCTAGCGTCGTCAAGCCGGCGGTGGCGACACTGAGGACGCTGACACTCGGGGCATACCGCGTGGTGTCGCTGACCAAGGGCGTCCCCCGATCTATCATCATGGCCGGCGCTGCGATGCTGGTGCTCGGTGTTGCGGCCGCGATCCAGTCAGCGACTGAGCTCGGAGCGGCGGGCCTGATCATGGCCGGAATCGGCAGCTACCTCGTAGTGCTGGGAACCTGGCAGATCTCCAGCCGGCTATTGTTTGCGCTCCTGTCGACAACGCTTGTCGGAGCGATACTTTCGCTGGCGACGCCCGTCGTGCGGACCTGGTTGTTCGGCGACCAGAAACATCCCGGCCTGGTAGGCACCCACGCCTATTGGCTGGGCGCACAGTGGTGGCGCCCGCTGATCGTGGTTGGCGCGCTCGCCCTGGGAATCACGCTGGTCGCCGTCGCCAAACCCGGTCGAAAATAACGGGCGGATCAGCCTGCGCCGTTCCGATGGACGGCCGGCGTGACGGCGCCCGGCCATGCTGGCGCACGTGCGATCACAACGCGCTGAGTCCGTTGTAGAGCACCATCAGACCGATGATGACCAAGACGGCGGCGAGCATGGCCGCATGGTTCTTCGCCATCCAGTCCTTGAGCCGATTCAGCGGTTCGTCCAGGCGGTCACCGGCGCCCACGTAGGCCAGGATGGGTACCGCGACCGTAGACGCGGAAATGACGATGAACACCGCGGCCGCGACCAGTTTGCCCCCGATATCGAACCCACCGGTGCCGATGTTCAAACCGGCCGCCACGCAGAGCAATGAGACTTCGAGTCGCACCACCGTCAACACCACTGCGGCCAATCCCGCACGCGCCGGTGTGATCGTGTCGAACGCCCGCATCCACCGCGGCGTGTCAGATTCACGATGCCGGGTCAGCCAGCGATAGATGCCGAACAGGATCAGCGCCGTGCCCAGCACCACCCGCACCCAGGACGCCCACGCCGGCGGCGCTTTGTGTAGGCCGCTGAGAAGTCCGGAGGCCGAAACGAAGATTGCTGTCAGCGCGCAGAGCCCCAGCAACCAGCCGCCGAGAAACGCCAAGCCTGTCGGCCGCGGGCGCGGGGCGTGCAGAACCAGCACCGCTGGAATGATCGTCAACGGCGAGACCGCGATGACCAGAGCCAGCGGAATGAGAGCCGTCAGTACCGAGCCCCAAATTCCTGTCACGGGCAGAATCTTTGCACGTGGCGATCGCAAGCGCGGGCAATCCGCGCGTAGCGGATCGCCACCATCGAACAGCGTGCGATCGCAAGCGCGGGCAACCCGGGCGTAGTGACTTGTTGAACGGTGCGTGGCGTCAATGACACAAAAGCCCAATTGCCGGAGCCGTCGCGTGCGATGATCCGGCCTGGCAGCTGGTGTTCGCCTGCGTACTGTTCACCCGGAATCTCGGCCTGCTCGCCTGGGCGACACCAGGCCGGTCCGACGAGTGAGAAAATATAGAGAGGTTTGATGTGGCAACTCAGGTGCATCTAGGGCACATCTTCCATCTCACCGGCGCGCCGCTGGTGACAGAGGCTGCCGACGCACTGGTGTCAATTCCGGACGGCGCGTTGGTAATCGGCGACGACGGTCGTGTCGCGTTCTGTGGCGAACGTAGCGATATCCCGTCGCAATACCAATCCGCGCCGGTGTCCGATCACCGTCCCGGATTTCTGCTGCCGGGCTTCGTGGACACCCATGTGCACTTCCCGCAGACCTACGCCGGCGCCTCATACGGTGGCGGTCAGCTGTTGGAGTGGCTGACGTCCTGCATCTACCCGTCCGAATCACGGTTCGCCGAGCCGAGTTTCGCGCAGCGCGCCGCAGCCCAGTTCTGCGACCGTCGCATCGCGGCGGGCACCACCGCCGCGATGGTGTTCGGATCCGCATTTCCGCACGCTCAAGATGCCCTGTTCGACGAAACGCAGCGCCGCGGCCTGCGGGTCGTCAGCGGTCGTGGCATTCAGACCGGCGGGCCCCCGGCCGCCGCGGCTTTGATCACGTCGGAGGAAGACGCCATCCGGTTGACCCGAGAGGAGATCGACAAGTGGCACGCGGCCGATACCGGCGACGTGAACACCGCGCGCCTGCACGTCGCCGTTGTTCCGCGGTTCTCCCTCGCAGTCACCGCGGAAACCCTGAAAAGCCTAGGTGATCTTTATGATTCGGTACGCGATCGCGGCGTCTACTTTCACAGTCACCTCAACGAGAACAACCGCCCAGGCAC
>JAVROZ010000682.1:0-6811 GCA_032162485.1 Mycobacterium sp. | reverse complement strand
TGGGTAAACCAGCGCCGGGTCTGAGACGTTGACGACATTCTTGCCGGCCTGCAGCATGGTGATGCAGTCGCCGACGACCTGATCCTCTCGTCCCATGCTGTTGGCGCCATAGCAGATGCAGTCCGCGTCGCCGGTGATGAGCGCTTCGGCGTCCTGCGTGGCGAGCACGCCGATCGGTGCCACCCCGCAGAGCTCACCCGCATCGCGCCCGGCCTTTTCCGATGACGACACCCAGGTGCCGATCAGCTCGAGATCGGGGTGCTTGAGGATGCTCTGCGCCGCCAACTTTCCGAGATTGCCTGTACCCCATTGAACGACTTTGTACGTCACGCTCGTCCTCCGATCAGGTCGTCAGTAGGTCAGTCGCCGGACAGGACCCGGACGAGTCCTTGGCGGTCGACTTTGCCGGTGGGAAGCATGGGCAGATCGTCCTCTGCGATGAGACGAATGACCTTGGGAACCTTGAATGTCGACAGGTTGCGCCGAGCGTGGGCAACCACGGACTCGACCGACAGTCTCGCCCCGTGGGCGGGCACGACCGCGGCTCCGACCACCTCGTCGCGGATCGGGTGCGGCAGGGCGACCACGAAGCTGTGCAGCACTTCGGGCATCGAATCCAGTACGGACTCGACCTCGGCTGGTGCTACGTTGAATCCCGCGGTCTTGATGAGAGTGCTTGCGCGGCCGGTAAAGTGCAGATGGCCGGCGTCGTCGAACCAGCCCCTGTCTCCGGTGGCATACCAGCCGTCAGGGCCGAACACCTCGTGACGTTCCTGTTTGTAGATGGTGCTCATCACGATCTGGCCGCGAACCTGGATCTCGCCCTCTTCGCCCGCTGGCGCCTCGGCGCCCGTGACGGGGTCGACTATCCGATGTTGCACCACACCGGGCAGCGGGATTCCGAAGGAGCCGCGCAATTCCGGCGGCAGCGGGGTGTCGGGCACCTCGACCATCGTGTGTGGGCCGCCGGTTTCGGTCATGCCCAACAGATTTGGTGCCAGGTCGGGCTCGCCTGGTCGTCGGTCGGGCGGCAGCGCCTCGAGCATCGTGCCGCCTCGCACGCTCGACAGGTCGCGCTCAGCGAAGTCAGGATGGTCAACCATGGCCTGGCTTGCCTGGGCCCAGCATGAGATGAACGTCGCGCGTTCCCGCTCCAACAGCGCCAGTGTGCTGCCCGCTTCGAACACGTCCTGCGCGAGGATGGCGGCGCCGGTCGAGAGTGCCTGCAGCACAACCATAGTCAGGCCGCCCACCCAGAAGAATGGCATGGGGGAGTAGATGCGGTCCGTCGAGGTGACGCCGCGATGGCGCGCCAGAATGTAGGCGTGGCGCACCAGGCTGCCGTGCGTGTGCACGACGGATTTCGGCTGGGCCGTTGTCCCGGATGTGGTGACCACGACGAGGTCGTCCGCGGGCCGCACTTCGTTTTCAGCCGAACGTGCCAGCGACACAACCGATTCCGCACGCGGCCACGGCGTAGCCCAGGGGCGGTCGCAGTCCGGCCAGACGTGGATCCGCCGCAGATAGGGCAGCGCCGGCGCAGCGATGACGGCACCCCCGTCGTCAAGGCTGGGCACAGCGTCCTGGATGCGCCCGATGAGGTCGCGGCCAGCGATCGACTGGCCCATGAGCACCACCTGCACATCGGTGTGGCGCAACAGTCGTCCGAGTTCCCCGCCAGGTGCGAAAGTCGATAGCGGAACGGTAAGCGCGCCGATCCGTGCGGCCGCCAGCCAGGAGATGAGCCACTGGGCGCAGTTCGGGAACAAGATCCCTACCCGGGTCCCTTTGCCGACACCGGAGGCCAGCAGGGCGTCAGCCAATTTCAGCGATGCGGCATCGGCCTCGGCGAAAGTCAGTCGCTCGCTGTCGGTGACGAGGAACTGGCCGTCGGGTTCGGCGCGCCTCAGTCTGAGGAGCTCGGGAATGCTGGCAGGCATGCCGTTTGGCGTCGAAGCGTCCGCCGCAGCCGTGGCTGCGGCCATCAGCCGACGTGGATCGGGATGTGGGAGTATCCCGCGACGTTGGACATGGTTACTCGGCGAAGACCGCCGGTGTCGACATCGAATCTGGGCCAGCGTTGCTGGAGCTGGCTGAAGGCGACGCGGCCCTCGAGTCGGGCGAGCCAGGAGCCCAGGCAGCTGTGCGAGCCGAATCCGAACGCCAGCGTGGTGGCCCCGCCTCGTCGGATGTCGAACGCGTCGGGCCGCTCGTAGGCCCGCGGATCACGGGTCGCGGCCCCGGTCACCAGCAGCGTGGGGGAGCCGGCGGGAATCGTCCCGCCGTCGAGGGTGACGTCGCGGGTCGCAAAGCGCCCCTGATACTGCGACGGCGGGTTCAGCCGCAGCATCTCTTCGATTGCGCCCGGAATCAGTGTGGGATCCGCGAGCACCAACTCCCACTGGTCGGGATTGCGGTGAAAGGCCATCACGCCGTTGCCCACCAGCTTGGTGACCGTCTCACTACCGGCCGCGGCCAGGAGCACCGCGAACGTGGCAATGTCTTCGTCGCTGAGCCGGTGTGTTGCCCCCGCCTCGTCCTCGTAGGTGGCGGTGACGAGTCTGCTGACGATCAGGTCGTCGGGGTTACGGCGCTTCTCGCGTGCCAGATCCAGGAAGTACTCGCCCATCGCCATCGAGGCGGCCACACCACTTTCGGTGGCGAACGGGTTGTTTTCCTCCCGGTGCAGGAATCCGTCTGTCCACAAACGGATCTGCTGTCGTTCGCCGGTTGGGACGCCGAGCATCGAGGAGATGATCTCCACGGGGAACAGAGCGGCGAAGTCGGCCACCACATCGAAGTTCTGCCTGTCCTTCAGCAGGTCGATGTAGGAGGTCACCACCTCCACCACGAGCGGCTCCAGATTGGCGATCGCCGCCTTGGTGAACACCTGCCGCACCAGCTTGCGCAGCCGCTCATGCTCCGGAGGGTCCATGATGATCAACATGTTGGTATTCAACCGCTGCCGCATTGACAGGCCGTCCAAGGTCACCCCGTAGGCGCTGCTGAACGTCTCCCAATCCCGGTGCGCGGCAACAACATCCTCGTATCGGGTGAGAGCGTAGAAGTCCCATCGCTCGCTGTAGTAGACGGGCGCCTCATCACGCATCCAGCGGTAGGTCTCATACGGATCGTCGAAGAAGACATCCGAGTACGGATTGAAATCGGCCGACGCGCCGTCTTCGCGTGCTTTTGTGGCCGACGGCGCACCGTGGTCAGTCGACATCTCAGGCGTCGACCCGCATCATGGAAGACAGCGTGCCGCCCATCACCATGGCGACCTCGTCGTCGCTCAGCTCGGGGTGACGCTCGGCGTAGCTGAGGGGATCTGCCAGGCCCTCCGGATGGGGGTAGTCCGAGCCGAAGAAGAGGTGGTCGATCGGCACCAGCTTCGCAAGCTCGGCCACGTTCTCCTCCCAGAAGGGATTGAAGTAGATGCAGCGATGAATGGCCTCCACCGGATCTTCGCTGTAGAGCTGCGGCATCTTCTTGCGGGTGTCGCTGAGGTTCTCCAGCAGCCGGGGTAGCCAGGTTGTTCCGTTCTCCACCATGCCGATTCGAAGCTCGGGAAACCGCGTCAGGAGTCCGTGGCAGGCCAGTGCCGCCACCGCGTCCTCGGCCGGGTTGCGGGCCAGGGAGTAGTAGGAACGGAACGGCGAAGGCTGGAACGGGCGGAACTCGCCAGAACCTTCCCAGTCGTTGGCGTACCGGGAGTACCCGCTGTCGGAGGCGTGCATGATGACCAACACCCCGGTCTCGACGACCCGTTTCCAGAACGGATCGAACTCGGGCAGTGCGAATGACCGCGGGCCGTGGAGCCCGGGTACCGGCGCCGGCCGGATGAGAATGGCTCGCGCACCGCGCTCGACCACCCAATTCAGTTCGTCGATGGCCTTTTCCACGATGGGCAACGTGATGATGGGTGTGGTGAAGATTCGGCCCCTATAGTCAAATTGCCAGGTCTCATGCAGCCACTGGTTCAGAGCATGAATGATCGTGTGGGTCGCTTCCGGGTGCTCGCGGAAACGCTCCTCCACCAGGCTTGCCAGCGTGGGGTACATCATCGACTGGTCGATGCCCTGCTCGTCGAGGAGTGCCAGCCGGGGTGCCGGCTCCCGCATCGCAGGGGTTGCCTGGATCGCCTTGCCCAGGATCTCGCGGTGCGATTTACCCTCCGGGTTGCCGTTGTGGAAGTAGTCCTCTTGGGCGCCGGGGGCGGCGACCTTGTCGAAGGTCGGGTTGGGGATGTACTCACTGATCTGTCCCAGCGTGGCGATTTTGGTGCGGCCGTCCACTTCCACGTACCGGATGGCGCCGCGATACTCCGGCGGCAAGAACTTCGTGAGCGCATCGCGGGTTTCGTACATGTGGTTATCACCATCGAAGACCGGAAAGCCCAGCTTTGGCGTCATTAAAAACCTCCTCAGGGTGACCACTGGTATGCGTCAGACTGTAACAGTGCATGCGTGAGAAGAGAACATACCGATACTTTTTTGCACGCATAGACTCCAACACTTGTAGTGTCCTCGATAGGGCCTGAGATATAGGAGGAACTCGAAGTGGATCTGCGTCTCAGCGATGAGCAGCGCGCGGTTCGGGCAACGTTTGCCGCCCTGTTCCGCAAAGAGTCGACGCCACAGCGAGTCCGGACTGCCGAGTCGACTGGCATGGACAAGGCCTTGTGGCAGACCTACGCGCAGGTCGAAGCGTTGGGGATCGGCATCCCGTCGGATTTCGGCGGGGCGGACGGCGGACTGCTGGAGTTGGCGTTAGTGGCCGGGGAGGCCGGCCGTCGTCTGGCCCCGATTCCGGTTGCCGAGACCGCGGCCGCGGCTCGTCTGCTTGGTCGTCTCGGCGAAAAGGAGCTGCTGGGGGCCGTGTTGACCGGATCGACCATCGTGTCTCTGGCAACCCGCAGCGGACCCGTAGGCGGCCATCTTCTCGTCGACGGAGCGATCGCTGACGCGGTGTTGGCCTTCGACGGCCAATCATTGCTCTACGTGACGAGGCCGCACGGACAGCCGACGAACCCACGTCGCAACCTAGGAGGCCTGGCTCTGGCTCGATGGGACGTCCAGCCCGAGAGCCGTTCGCTCGCCGAAGGCGAGCAGGCGCGGGCCGAGTTCGCGGCTGCCCTCGACGAGGTCCGCCTGCTACGAGCCGCCGCCCTGGTAGGGCTGGCTGAGGAAGCCGTCCTTATCGGTTCCGAATACTCCAAGGTACGCAAGGCGTTCGGGCAACCGATCGGGATGTATCAGGCTGTTGCCCATCCGTTCGCGGACGTGGTGAGCGCCCTGGACGGCGCTCAGTTGCTCATCCAAAAGGGATGTTGGGCACTGGATACCAGGCAGGACGACGGGCCGGCACTGGCCTCGATGGCCTTTGTCTTCGCCGCCGAAACGGCCTATCAGGCGAGTCAGCACAGCCTCCACGTCCACGGCGGCTACGGCTTTACCGAGGAGTACAACATCCAGCTCTATTACCGGCGGGCCAAGGCCTGGGCAGTGGCGTTCGCCGACCCCCGACGCGAGCTTCTCGTCCTCGCGGACAGACGCTTCGGTCCCGCCCTCACCGGAGGTCGCTGAGCCAATGGACTTCACCGAACCCGAGAACTGGGCCCGTATCCGAGGTGACGCAGAGGATTTCGTAGCCGAGCACGTCACCCGGCAAGTTATCGAGAACGAACGTCGAACTGGCGACGGTGTCGACCGGGCGCTGACCCGCAAGCTGGGCGAGCGCGGGTGGGTCGCTCCGACCTGGCCGGTCGAGGAGGGCGGCGCCGGCCTCGACCCCTTCGAGGCGTCGGTGCTGTTTGACACCCTGCGCAAGGGCGGCGTCCCGACAATCGGTCCCGGCACGACGATGCTGCCGGCGAACGCGATCAAAGCCACCGGCTCCGACGAACTGAAGGGCAGGATCCTCCCTGGCGTCGCCGCCGGCGAAACGCTCATCTGCCTGGGGTACACCGAACCGGCCGGCGGATCGGATGTCTTCGCCTGCGCGACACGCTCGGAGCGGGACGGCGACGGCTGGATTGTCAACGGACAGAAGATCTTCACCACCTTCGCCCACCTCGCTGACTACTGCTTCCTGTTGACTCGGTCGCAGCAGGGATCGGCGGGAACCCGCGGCCTGACGATGCTGCTGGTACCGCTGGATTCACCCGGCATCGAGATCCGGGCGGTACACACCATCGGCGTCGAACGCACAAACGTCGTGTTCTACAACGACGTACGGGTCGCGGACATGAACCGAATTGGTGATGCACATCAAGGCTTTTCAGTGATGCGGGCCGCGCTCGAAGCAGAGCAGAACGTCGCACCCGGCTCGAGGACACGCTGGATCGCGACAGACGCGCTCGAGTTCGCCCGCACGCAGCCCGGACCAGACGGCACGCCTTTGATCAATGACCACCTGGTTCGGGAGCGCTTGGCGCGAATGGTGATGGAGGCCGAGGTCGCTGACCTACTCGGCTTGCGGGTCGCCTTTCTGGATTCCGAGGGCGAGAAGCCGGGCCCGGTCTCGGCGCTCTTCGGCCCGGAAAGTTACGTCCGTGCCTCGGCCGCCGCGATCGACATTGCCGGGATGTCCGGGCTGCTCGACTGGACCGATCCTGAGGCTCCCGTCGACGGCAGCTTGGACGCGCACTACCGGAGCGCCGTCGCGACGACGATCTATGGCGGTTCCAGTGAGGTACTCCGCAGCTTGATCGTCGAGAACCGCCTTGGTCTGCCGCGCAGTCGTCCACGGCGCTGACGCGGGTGGCTACTGAAAATCGCTGCCCCCGTCGACATTGAGGTGTGCGCCGGTC
>JAVROZ010000681.1:0-7343 GCA_032162485.1 Mycobacterium sp. | reverse complement strand
CTCGGCGGCTCCTTTGACGCCACCGACGATGCCGTTCACCGCTGCGCCTCCCACGGCGCCGGCCGCGGCCGTAGTCGCCGTCGCAGCACGACAGACCCTTAGACTCACACAGCGCACCGCTCCGTCGACGACACCCATAACGACTCCCTGGCTTGGCCCTCCTGCTTGTATACCCCGCGAACGCGTAGTTCACCAGAATCAACAATGGTGTTCACAGGAGGTACCAACCTAAGCACACCCCCTCAATTGGTGCGCAGATCGACCACTACCGGTGCGTGATCGCTGGGCGCCTTGCCTTTGCGCTCCTCACGGACAATCTGCGCCTCGACCACCCGCTCGGTCAACGCGGGCGAGCCCAAGATGAAATCGATGCGCATGCCCTGTTTCTTCGGGAAGCGCAACTGGGTGTAGTCCCAATATGTGTAAACCCCCGGCCCGGGAGTGAAAGGCCTTACCACGTCGGTGAATTGGGCGTCGAGGATGGCATTGAACGCAGCACGCTCCGGCCCGGAGACGTGCGTGGAACCGACGTAGAATTCGGTGCTCCACACGTCCTCGTCGGTGGGTGCGATGTTCCAGTCGCCAACCAGCGCGATCGGCAGCGCAGGATCCTCACGCAGCCAGCCCTCGGCCGTATCGCGAAGCGCGGCAAGCCAGTCCAACTTGTACTGGTAATGCGGATCGGCAAGTGTGCGCCCGTTGGGCACGTACAGGCTCCACACCCGCACGCCGCCACAGGTGGCACCGATGGCGCGGGCTTCGGCCGCAGCTGCCACGTCGGGCTTGCTGCTCCAGCTGGGCTGGCCGTCGAAGCCGACCTGCACGTCATCGAGGCCGACGCGGGAGGCGACCGCCACGCCGTTCCACTGGTTGAAGCCGACATGGGCCACCTCGTAACCGAGTTCGAACAGCGGCAGAGCAGGAAACTGGGTGTCCGAGCACTTGGTCTCCTGCATGGCCAGTACGTCGACGTCGGCACGTTGCAGCCAATCAACGACGCGATCCAGGCGGCTGCGGATCGAGTTCACGTTCCAGGTCGCCAGCCGTAGCTTCCCGTCGGGCATGGGTACTCCTATCTCGAAGGTGGCAAAACATACCGGCGGCGATGGTGGAGCCGGAAGCCCAGTGAGTCCGCCAGCGCGGTGGAGTCTGTGTCCGGCAGGCACAGGTGCGCCTTGGTGGCGCCGAGACCGGCGCCCCAGGCCAGAAGCGCGTTGCAGAGTCCGGCGCAGTGGGCCGGCACCGAGGAAAGGCCGACCCACCCAATGCCGTTGGGCGCCTCGGTCACCGCCGCCCGCACCTCGCTCCCGGCTGGATGGCGCGCGAACGCGTGTGCGCCGTCGGCGAACACAATGATCGAGGGGTCGGGCTCGCGGGGCTCTACGTCCCGCACCATGACTTGCTCGGTGTGTTCAGGTTGCCAACCGGGCGGCAGTGCCAGTAGGCGGTCGGGAATGGCCAGTCGCGGCGTCAGCCCGCGGTCGGTGTACCAGGCGACGATCGCCGGCACGGTGCTGAGGTGCGCCGAAATATCGAGTGGCACAGCAGCATTGGCATCCTGGGTGGCGCCCTGTGCGCGCAGCAGCCAACCCTGTTTCCACGTTTGCTCGACGCCGGGCCAGGCTGCGGCGGCGGCTTGCTCGAGGGCCCGGATGTCGGCGGTACGCACCGGGGCGTCGGTCAAGATGCGCAGCGCCACCACGTCGGCGGGCGCCACCTCGATGATCGCGCCGGATTTCGTCTGCACCCGCGCGGTCGGGTCGATTGCTACCAGGCGACCCACGGCGTCGGTCAGCGGCGGGACCGACCCGGAAGGTCGGCGGTATCGAAGAGTCACCCGCGTCCCGAGGGCCGGCCACGACACCATCAGTGACCGAACGGGTCGGGCCCCTCACCCGGCAGCCACGACAGACCGGGTACACCCCAGCCGTGTGACTTGACCGCCCGCTTCGCCGCGCGGGCGTGCCGGCCGATCAGCCGGTCCAGGTAGAGCAATCCGTCCAGGTGGCCGGTCTCGTGTTGCAACATGCGGGCGAACAATCCGGTGCCCTCGACGGTGACCGGCTTGCCGTCGCCGTCCAGGCCGGTGACCCGCGCCCAGTCGGCACGGCCGGTGGGAAAGGACTCGCCGGGAACCGACAGGCACCCTTCGTCGTCGTCGTGGCCCGCGGCGGGCATGGTCTCGGGAATTTCGGAGGTCTCCAGCACCGGATTGATCAGGACCCCGCGGCGGCGGCTGGTCACCCCGCGCTCGTCGGCACAGTCGTAGACGAACAGCCGCAGTCCATAGCCGATCTGGTTGGCGGCCAGCCCGACGCCATGCGCCGCGTCCATGGTGTCGTACAACGTCTCGATGAGCTCGGGCAGATCCGCCGGCAATGATCCGTTGTCCCCGATGGGGATGGGCGTCGTCGGGGTGTGCAGGACTGGATCACCCACGATGCGGATAGGTACGACGGCCATGATCGGCTAGCTTAGGGCCCGCCGACGATGCGGCCCGGAAGGGGCCGATGAGGAGGCGGGCAGTTGGGATGGGCCCGCCGACGAGCGGCCCGGAAGGGGCGGGGGAGTGTGACCAACATGACGGGAGAGCCCCCCAGGTGGCGTCTGCCAGGCATACCGGCCCGGGACGGACAGGCAATCCGCAGCAAGTCAGCCGACTCGCGGGTCCGCTTTCCGGCTCAACGCATCCGGGCGTGTTTCAATATTCGCGCAAAACAATGCCCCTATGTAGGTCAAAGTCATTCGAGCAATTCGAGTTTTCGCCGGAAGGTTCCAGGGGAAGCGATATGGACAGCGCCATGGCGCGGGCAGATCGAGCAGGGGATGACTCGGAGATCACTGACGGGCTGACCCGTCGCGAACACGACATCCTGGGCTTCGAACGGCAATGGTGGAAGTTCGCCGGTGTCAAGGAAGACGCCATCAAAGAGCTGTTCTCGATGTCGGCGACGCGCTACTACCAGGTGCTCAATGCGCTGGTCGACCGGCCCGAGGCGCTGGCGGCCGACCCGATGCTGGTGAAGCGGTTGCGGCGACTGCGCGCCGGCCGTCAGAAGGCGCGGGCTGCGCGCCGCCTCGGCTTCGAGGTGACCTGACGGTCCGCTTTGCCGAGCTCG
Organism: Mycobacterium sp.; assembly: GCA_032162485.1. GTDB lineage: Bacteria > Actinomycetota > Actinomycetes > Mycobacteriales > Mycobacteriaceae > Mycobacterium. Next base: position 4,224 of record JAVROZ010000681.1, on the reverse strand, counting down.
TGCCTTTACAGGTTCTGGCATTGTTCTGGATACAGTTGGCTCGATGAACGAGCGCGTACCCGACTCTTCGGGCCTTCCACTGCGGGCCATGGTGATGGTGCTGTTGTTCCTGGGTGTCATTTTCCTCCTGCTCGGCTGGCAGGCCCTGGATTCGTCGGGATCCGACGACGATGCGTCGGCAGTCACCACGGCGTCCACCGCCCCGGCGGCGGCGTCGGGCAGCACCAAGCCCGCGGCGAACCAGGCCGCCGAGGTGCGGGTGTACAACATCTCGTCGAGGGAGGGCATCGCGGCACGCACCGCGGATGACCTCAAGGCGGCCGGTTTCAAGGTCACCGAGGTCACCAACCTCGCGGTGCCGGATGTCTCGGCCACCACCGTCTACTACACCGACGAGGGCGAGAAGGCCACGGCGGAAGCGGTGGGCCAGAAGCTGGGAGCGCCGGTCGAAAAGCGAATTGCCGCACTCTCCGACCAGCCGCCGGGCGTCATCGTTTTGGTGATGGGTTGAGGCTGAGTTTGCCTCGTCGCCAGGCTAGGCTCTCGGCTATGACTAAGCCTGCCGGCGCCAATCTCGCAGCCGTCACCACGTCCGTTCTGGCTGCAGCCGCGTCCGTCGCGCTGTTGAGCTCATGCTCGTCGCCGCAGCAGCCCTCTACCTCCCCGGGTACCACGCCGTCGGTCTGGACCGGAACCCCGGCGCCGTCGACCGCCGGACATCGCGAGGGTTCGCCCAGCACCGCGGAGGCGCCGCCGTCCGGGCAGAGCCTGAGCACCGTGCTGAAGGGCCCCGATGGCAAGGAGATCGCGACGGCGAAGTTCGACTTCGCCAACGGCTACGCCACCGTGACGATCACGACGAGCGCGGCCGGGGTGCTCACGCCGGGCTTCCACGGCGTGCATATCCACAAGGTGGGCAAGTGCGAAGCGAATTCGGTCGCCCCGACCGGAGGGGCGCCCGGCGACTTCCTCTCCGCCGGCGGACACTTCTCGGCGCCGGGGTCCACCGGACATGCCAGCGGAGACCTGACATCGCTGCAGGTGCGTAAGGACGGCTCGGGGATGCTGGTGACCACCTCGGACGGCTTCACGATGGACGAATTGCTGGCGGGCAGCAAGACCTCGATCATGATTCACGCCGGAGCGGACAACTTCATGAACATTCCGGACCGCTACCAGGTCAACGGGACACCGGGTCCCGACGAGACGACAATGACCACCGGTGACGCCGGCAAGCGGGTGGCGTGCGGTGTCATTGGATCCGGATAAGGGTCCGGCTAGCCTGCCGGTCCGCAGGGCGGCAAACCGAATCGATTTCGCCCGCTCTCCGCGGCCGACGGTGGGCGTGGAGTGGGAGTTCGCCCTCGTCGATGCTCAAACTCGGGACCTGAGCAACGAGGCCACCGCCGTCATCGCCGAGATTGGCGAAAATCCGCGCGTGCACAAAGAACTGCTGCGCAACACCGTCGAAATCGTCAGCGGCATCTGTGAATCCGCCGGCGAGGCGATGCAGGATCTGGCCGCCACTCTGGGTCCGGCCCGGCAAATCGTGCGGGACCGCGGCATGGAACTGTTCTGCGCGGGCACCCACCCGTTCGCGCAGTGGTCCAGTCAAAAGTTCACCGACGCACCGCGTTACGCAGAACTGATCAAACGCACGCAGTGGTGGGGCCGACAGATGCTCATCTGGGGTGTGCACGTACACGTGGGGATCTCGTCGGCCAACAAGGTCATGCCGATCATGTCGTCACTGCTCAATCACTACCCGCACCTGCTGGCGTTGTCGGCATCCTCACCATGGTGGGGCGGCCATGACACCGGCTATGCGAGCAATCGGTCGATGATGTTTCAGCAACTGCCGACGGCCGGGTTGCCCTTCCAATTCCAGAAGTGGTCGGAATTCGAAGGTTTCGTCTACGACCAGAAGAAGACCGGCATCATCGATCATGTCGACGAAGTCCGTTGGGACATCAGGCCTTCCCCGCATCTGGGCACGCTGGAAGTAAGGATATGTGACGGCGTGTCCAATCTGCGTGAGCTGGGTGCGTTGGTCGCGTTGACGCACTGCCTGATCGTCGACCTGGATCGTCGTCTGGAAGCCGAAGACCCGCTTCCGACCATGCCGCCCTGGCATGTTCAGGAGAACAAGTGGCGTGCCGCCCGGTACGGACTGGACGCGGTCATCATCCTGGACGCGGACAGCAACGAGCGGTTGGTCACCGAGGATCTCGACGATGTGCTGAACCGGATGGAGCCGATCGCCAAGTCGCTCAAGTGCTCCGACGAGCTGGCCGCGGTGGCCGACATCCCGCGTGTGGGCGCGTCCTACCAGCGACAGCGGCGGATAGCCGAGGAACACGACGGCGACCTGCGCTCGGTTGTCGACGCGCTGGTGGCCGAGTTAGAGATCTAGGGCTCGACGTCCGCGTCGAGTGTGCGTCCACGGTTTCCAATGCGCTTCCAGGGCGAGGAGATCGCAATTTCTCCACCATGGATGCACGGGCGAATCCCTGGACGCACACTCGAAAGCCGCACGGACGCAGTCGGTTCAGGCTCGATCAACGCAAGACAGCAGCGGGTGGATGAACCGCGGCGGCGACGCGCTTGAGCATGCGGCGCACCACGATCCGGTGCCCGCCACTGCCGATGACCAGCGCGCGATACGCCTTGCCATGGGGCCCCGGAAAAGCCGCGAAGGTCAACGCGCGCAACCTGACACCGTCACGCTCGGGGTCCAGCTCGAAGACCAGGCGGTAGGCCGCGAACAGGTGACGGCCGCGCAGCGCGAGCAGGTGCGGTGGGCGGGCCTCCTCAAGTGAGAAACCGAAGGGAACCGTGGTGGGGTCGTCGGGGTTGCGACACATCGTGTGCAGCAGCGCCGACCAGGTTTCGGTGGGTGAGGCGGGAATCGCGATAGCATGCTCATCGATATAGGGTAAACGTTTCATATAGAAGGACTGTACTAGATCGTGGCACCTCCGCGGAAGCACGAGACCGATGTGATCCTGGACGCAACCCGTGCGCTGGTGCTAGCCGGCGGCCCGCGGGCGGCCAGCGTGGCGGCGATCGCGAAAGCCAGTGGCGCGCCGGCGGGCACGCTGTATCACCGCTTCGGCAATCGCGACGGCGTGGTGATCGCCGCGTGGTTGCGCGCGCTCGAACGGTTTCAGGAACGGGCACTGGCCGCTGCGGCGGATCCCGGCTGCGAAACCGCGCTGCAGAGTGCGACGGCAATGGCGGTCGCGGCGATCGGCTTCGCCCGTGAATTTGCAGCCGACGCGCGCCTGTTGCTGACCATCCGGCCCGGTGACTTGATTGACGGCCAGCCGGACGCGGCGTTCCGGGAGACCCTGGCCACGATGAACGCGCCGCTGGCCGCGCGGGTACGCGCGTTGGCCGAGGAGCTCTACGCAACCAGCGATCCGCGCGCGGTCGACGCGGTCAACCGCGCCGTCTCCGATCTGCCCTACGCCGTCGTGCGGCGGCACGCCTACGACGATCCATTGCCCGATTGGCTGGAGGCCGATGTCGCGGCCGCCGCCGGCGCGGTGCTGGATAGCTATGCTGGGACGCGGGGAGGGGGCAGCAATGGATCGTGAATCGGTTGAGCTGGCGATGTTTCCGCTCGAATCGGTGCTGCTGCCCGGAGAAGACTTGCCGTTGCGCATCTTTGAGCCGCGCTACAGCGAACTGGTTCGGCATTGCCTGGACAGCCCCGAGCCCCGCTTCGGCGTGGTGCTCATTTCCCGGGGCCGCGAGGTGGGCGGCGACGACCGGCGCTGCGATGTCGGAACGCTCGCCACGATCACCGAATGCGTGGATGCGGGTGCCGGCCGGTACGTGCTTCGTTGCCGGATTGGCGAACGCATCCGGGTGTCGGAATGGCTCCCGGACGACCCGTACCCGCGGGCCTACGCGCAGATCTGGCCCGACGAGCCGGGTCCCCCGGTCACCACGGCCCAGTTCCGCGATGTCGAGGATCGGGTGCTGGCGCTGTTCGAGCGGATCGCCGCGGTGCGTGACGTCGAACTGCCGGACCGCGAGGTGCTGCTCGATTACCCGGCCGATGCCGACGGCGACACCGGCAAGTCGTTGTTTGCGTTGGCATCTCGCGTTCCGATGGGTCCGGCCGACCGGTATGCGGTGTTGGCTGCGGCCTCGGTCGCCGACCGGTTGGTGGCGATGCTGGAGGCCGTGGACTCGGTGGCAGCGATGATCGAGTTT
>JAVROZ010000680.1:0-3551 GCA_032162485.1 Mycobacterium sp. | reverse complement strand
CGGAACTGCCGATACCGATGACACCCCGGATTTGGGCGGCACGGCGGGCTGGCTGGCCGGTTTGTGGCGAGACCTGCTCGGGGCCAACGTGTCCGGTGCCAGTCATGTTTCGCAAGCCGACTTCTTCGCACTCGGCGGCGGATCGCTGGCCGCCGCACAATTGGTGGCCACGCTGCGACACCAATACCCACAGATCACCGTCGCAGACCTCTATGACCATCCGCGGCTGGGTTCGCTGGCCGGGTTCCTCGACGAATTCGGACCACCACCGCAGGTCACCGAGCGCGCCGTGCGTCCGACGCCGCTGCGCACCCAGGTCGCGCAGACCCTGTTGGCCCTGCCGCTGTCGACACTGGCCGCATTGCAGTGGGTTACCTGGCTGGCGTTGGGGAACAACATTGCCCGTGCTCTGCATGTGGTGCCGTGGACGGTCGCGGTGAACTGGTGGTTGGTTGCTATCGCATTCCTCTTGTTCGTCACGCCGGTGGGCCGGATGGCGATCGCGGTAATTGCCGCCCGCACAATGCTGTCGAAGGTCAAACCTGGCAGCTACCCGCGCGGCGGATCGGTGCATCTGCGGGTATGGCTGGCCGAGCGACTGGCCGCGGCCAGCGGTGCTGAAAACCTAGCCGGCGCACCGTGGCTCGTCTACTACGCGCGAGCTCTCGGCGCCCAGATCGGCAAGGGCGTCGACCTGCATTCGGTGCCACCGGTGACCGGCCTGCTGACCGTCGGCCACCGCAGTGCGATCGAACCCGAAGTCGACTTGCGCGGACATTGGATCGATGGCGACGTGTTTCACCTCGGCACCATCACGATCGGCAACGATGCGACGATCGGTGCCCGGACCACGTTGCTGCCCGGCGCGGTCGTCGGCAAGAACGCCGATGTGGCACCCGGCTCGGGTGTGACCGACAAAATCAAGAACGGTCAATACTGGAAAGGCTCACCGGCGGCAAAGTCCGGCCGGGTCAAACACCCGTGGCCCGACGAGCGACCGGCGCGCAGATCGCACTGGGTGGCGGTGTATGGGCTGACCTCACTGATGCTGGCCGGTCTGCCACTGCTGGCCGTGGCAGCCGGGCTCGTCGTCATCGGGCTGGCCGTGCAGCACACCCGCAGCCTGTCGCAGGCCCTACTGCCGGCGCTGCTGTGGACGCCGCCGGCGGCGGTGACCGGGATTGCGGTGTACGCCTTGACGACGGTAGTGGTAGTGCGGTTGCTGTCGATCGGGTTGCGTCAGGGCTACCATCCGGTGCGCAGCCGCGCCGGCTGGCAGCTTTGGACCACCGAACGGCTGATGGATGCCGCGCGCAACTACCTGTTCCCGCTGTATGCCAGCCTGCTGACGCCGATCTGGCTGCGCATGCTGGGCACCAGGGTCGGTCGCGGCACCGAAATCTCGACGGTGCTGCTCACCCCCAAGTTCGCCGTGATCGAGGACGGCGCATTTCTGGCTGACGACACCATGATCGCCTCGTATGAGCTTGGTGGCGGCTGGATTTACGTGGCCGAGACCACCGTCGGTCGGCGCGCTTTCCTCGGCAACTCGGGCATCACCCAGCCGGGCCGCCGCGTGCCCGACGACGGGCTGGTTGCGGTGCTGTCGGCGACGCCGCCCAAGGCCAAGCGCGGCTCGTCCTGGTTGGGCAGCCCGCCGATGCGGCTGCGCAGGCGTCCCGAAGACGTGGATGAGGAAACCACTTACGACCCGCCGACCCGTTTGAAGGTGATGCGGGCTGCCGTGGAGGCCTGCCGGTTGCTGCCGGTGATGGTGACGGTCGCGATCGGGCTGGCGGTGCTGGGCGCCCTGCAGACGCTGACGATTTCGTTCGGAATCTTCTGGGCTGCATTGGGTGGCGGGCTGGTGCTGCTCGCCGCGGGCGTGATCGCGGGCGTGGTGACGGTAGCCGCGAAGTGGCTCCTTGTCGGCCGGATCAAGGCGGGCGAGCATCCGCTGTGGTCGCCGTTCGTGTGGCGCAACGAACTTGCCGACACATTCGTCGAAACCGTTGCAGCGCCGTGGTTTGCGCGCGCGGCGAGCGGCACGCCGGTGCTGAACCTGTGGCTGCGCGGGCTCGGCGCTTCGATCGGACGTGGTTCGTGGTGTGAAACCTATTGGCTGCCAGAGGCCGATCTCGTCACCCTCGGGCCAGGCAGCACCGTCAGCCGTGGCTGCGTGGTGCAGACGCATCTGTTCCACGATCGCATCATGCGGATGGACAGCGTCGTCCTTGAGTCCGGCGCCACCCTCGGGCCGCACTGCGTTGCGCTACCCGCGGCCCGATTGGGCGCAGGAGCGTCCGTCGGCCCCGCATCACTGGTGGTGCGCGGTGATGAAGTACCCGGATCGACACGCTGGCAAGGCAATCCGATCCGGCCTTGGAAACCAGACCGGAAAGCACCCCGCAAGAAGTCCGGCCGCAAGAACGCGGCCGCCCCCGGTGCCGAGGACACCGCGGCGTGAAATCCCCGGCGAAGAAAGGCTCTAAGAACGGGGCCAAGGACGAGGTCGTTGATTCCTACCTGCCGCAGAACGGAAACTTCGGCTACACGGTGTCGCGGTACGAACTCGATCTCGAGTACAAGGTCGCGATCAACCGGCTGGCGGGAACGGCGACGATCACCGCCGCCACACTGACCCAACTACAGGAGTTCACCCTCGATCTGTCGAGCTCGCTCTCGGTGTCGAGGGTGTCGGTGAACGGCAAGCGCCCCGAGCGCTTCACCTGCCGTAATGGCAAGTTGCGCATCAGGTTGACCTCGAAGTTGGCGACCGGTGCGGCGATGACAGTAGTCGTACGTTACGGCGGGACGCCGAAACCACTTCAAACGCTTTGGGGTGATGTCGGTTTCGAGTAACTCACCGTCGGCGCGCTGGTCGCCGGCCAACCAAACTGCGCCGCATCCTGGTTCCCCTGCAATGACCATCCCAGCGCCAAAGCCGCCTTCCGGATCCAGATCAGCACCGAAAGTGCTTACCGGGCGGTCGCTAACGGCAAACTGGTGTCGCGTCGGGCGCGGGCGTCGCAGACGGTGTGGACCTACGAACAACCAGAGCCGACATCGACCTACCTCATCACCCTCCAAATCGGTGTCTACCAAACGGAGCGACTGGCCAGAACGCCGGTCGCGATCCGGGCCGCTTTGCCCGAACGTCTGAAAGAAGAGTTCGACCATGACTTCGCCCGTCAACCCGAGATGATGAAGTTGTTCGTGGAACTGTTCGGATCGTATCCGCTGGCCGATGGGTACACGGTCGTGGTCACCGATGATGTGCTCGATATTCCGCTTGAGGCACAGGGCATTTCGATCTTCGGTGCCAATCATTGTGACGGCACCCGAGCCAGTGAGCGGCTCATTGCTCACGAACTGGCGCACCAGTGGTTCGGCAACTCAGTCACCGCCCGCCAGTGGCGGGACATCTGGCTGCATGAAGGGTTCGCGTGCTACGCGGAGTGGTTGTGGTCCGAACACAGCGGCGGTCCAAGCGCCGACGAGCTGGCTCGCGAGTACCACGCGCAACTGCGCCATAGGCCACAGGACCTGCT
>JAVROZ010000679.1:0-5376 GCA_032162485.1 Mycobacterium sp. | reverse complement strand
TCCTGGTGGTCTGTGAGCGGTTGGTCGGCATGACCCGGGAACAACGTGCCGCACTGGGCCCGATGCACGAAGGCCGGGTCGACGTGATCGGTGGTGGGGCGATCGTGGCGCAGGAGTTAGCCCGCGAAATACGCGACCGGGCCGGTATCTCCGAACTGACCGTCAGCGAACACGACATCTTGGATGGAATCGTCCTGTCGATCGCCGGATAAGGACTCGGCGGCAATGACTTTCGCAATCATCACGTCTCCCCCGTGCGGCGTCCGCTTGGGAGCCTGTGTCTTTTGCCCGCCTCACAGCGACTTTGCGTTCGCTGGCGTGTGGTGCGGCCGGCCGCCCGCTGCCTGCACGACGGCCTCGGCTGGGGGGCCTATGTTTTTGCCCGCCTCCGAGCGACAACTTTCCTTGAAGCCAGCGTGGGTCCACCTATGGGCAATCGCCTGCGGTTGTCGACGGCCTCGGCTGGGGCCTATGTCTTTTGCCCGCCTCACAGCGACAACTTCCCGTCCACGCCCTAATTCAGCAGGAGCTGCAAGCTGACTAGCGGAGGGCGCACCCGCGTGCGACGGTTCGGCCATGAACATGTGCCTACGAGGAATCGAGCTTCGTTATGTGCTCACGTGGCACCTCGCGCTGCACGGACCTGCGACTATTCAGGAATTGGTCGATGCCCTTGACTGGCACGGTTTTGGCGTCAGTGGAAGGGCATCAAAAGCCATCTCCGATGCGCTGCGTTGGGAAATGGCAAGGGGTCGGGTGCGCCGAATGGGACGAGGCAGGTACGGACCGTTGGACATGCCGCGCGGTACTGAGTACCGGATCCGCCAGCGGGTGCTGGATTTGCGTGACGCGGCGCGTGCTCAGCGCTGGCCTGATAACCAGACCTGGTGGGAGGCTTAACTGTCGCTGCGAGGCGGGCAAAGACACACACATCCCTTCCGGAGACGGATGTGGCGATGAAGCATCACCGACGTTCAATTTGACCCAATGCCAACGAGGTTGTCGCTGTGAGGCGGGCAAATGACATACACCCCTCCCGGAGACGGATGTGGCGGATCAGGGCGTCACCGACGGGCAGATGGCCCTAGGATTCGAAGCGATAGCCCATTCCGGATTCGGTAAGCAGGTGCTTGGGATGTGACGGGTCGTCCTCGAGTTTGCGCCGCAACTGTGCTAAATACACACGCAGATAATGGGTTTCGGTTGCATATGCCGGTCCCCACACCTCCTTGAGCAGCTCCTCGCGGCCGACCAACTTGCCGCGGTTACGCACCAGCATCTCGAGCATGCCCCACTCGGTGGGGGTCAGATGCACCTCGGCACCATTTTTGATCACCTTTTTGGCGGCCAAGTCGACTGCGAACGAGGAAGTTTCGACGAGGGGCTGGTCCACCTCTGCCGCCGCCGTGTTTCGACGCACCGCCGCTCGCAACCTGGCCAGGAATTCGTCCATCCCGAAGGGTTTCGTCACGTAGTCATCGGCACCGGCGTCCAGGGCCCCCACCTTGTCCGACGAATCGGTGCGCGCCGACAACACGATCACCGGTGCGGACAGCCACCCGCGCAGCCCGGCGAGTACGTCGATACCGGAAATATCGGGCAGTCCCAGGTCGAGGACCACCACGTCGGGCGGATGCTCGGCCGCGGCGCGCAGCGCGCCCGCGCCAGTCGATGCGGTGATGACTTCATATCCACGCACGCTCAGGTTGATGCGCAGGGCCCGCAGGATGTGTGGTTCGTCGTCGATCACCAGAACTCGGGTCATCGGCGCCGGTCCTCCTCGTCGCTGCGCTCCGCATCGTCGCCGGCGCGGGTCATCGGCGCCGCTCCGCATCGTCACCAGCGCGTGTCATCGTTAACTGCTCCCCGGCGGCGCGGCCAGATCCACCACGACCGTCAGGCCGCCGCCCGGTGTATCGCCGGCCGCAATGGCGCCGCCCATCGCTTCGACGAAGCCGCGTGCCACCGACATTCCCAGGCCGACACCCGTCGTATTGTCGTGGTCCCCCAACCGCTGGAAGGCTCCGAAAATCTGCTCCTCGGTTCCCTGTTCGATGCCCGGGCCCTCATCGATGACATTGATCAGCACGCGATCGCCCACCCGCCCCGCGTTGACTCGAACCACACAGTCCGGCGCATAGCGCAACGCGTTGTCGATCACGTTGGCCAACACCCGCTCGAGCAGCCCCGCATCGGCCATCACCACCGCGTCGCTGACGTCGACCTTGACCCGGTCGATCGCGGATCGGTGGAAGCCGGTTGCGCCTTTCCCGATACTGACCAGAGCGCGCTGCACCACCTCCTCGAGGTACACCCGGTGCAGTTCGGGTCGGATCACCCCGGCGGCCAGCCGGGACGAATCGAGCAGGTTGCCCACCAGGGCCGTGAGCTGATCGATGGACTCCTCGATGGTGGCCAGCAATTCGGCGGTGTCCGCGGGGGAGAAGGCGACATCACCGGCGCGGAGGCTGGACACCGCGACCTTGACCGCCGCGAGCGGGGTGCGCAAGTCGTGGCTGACGGCCGAGAGCAGGGACCGCCGAAGTTCGTCGGCCCGCACGATGGCCTCGGTGCGGTTGGCTTCCTCGGCGAGTTCGCGCTGATGGACCAGGCCCGCGGCTTGCTTGGCCACCGCGCTTAACACCCGACGATCTCGTGCCGACAGCTTCCTGCCGGCCATCAACATCCAGAACTCGTCGTCACCGACCTCGATCGCGGTATCGGCTAAATCGACCGTGATGCAAGGATCTTCACCCACCGTGGCGACGACGCGACTTCCGTCGGTATCTTCGCGCAGCATGCTGACGGCGCGCTGCGAGTAGGTCTCCCGGACTCGTTCCAGCAGCGTTTCAAGATCCGCGCCGCGCAACACCGATCCCGCGAACAAGGTCAGCAGTTCGGCCTCCTGCGATGCGCGGCGCGCTTCCCGAGCGCGTTTGGCCGCCCCGTCGACGAGTACCGCGACCGCGACGGCGATCAGCAGTAGCACCAACTCAGTCACCGCGCTGTTTGGCTCGGCGATAGTGAAGCTGTGACGCGGGGTGATCAAGTAGTAGTTGAGCAGCAGCCCGGACAGCACCGCCGAAAGTACCGCCGGGGCAACGCCTCCCAACAAACCCACCAACAGCACGCCCACAAAGAACAAGGCGCTCTCGCCGCTGTTGTCCAAGTACGGGTCCAGCAGGCTCACCGTGACAGCGCAGATGAGCGACGGCATGATTAGGGCCGCCAGCCAGGACGCGACGCGCCGCTCCCGCGGTGAAACCGATGTGCTTCGCCGCTTGGACTCCTCATGGGTGACCATGTGCACGTCGATCTTGCCGGAGCGCTCGACAATCGCCGCGCCGATACCCTCCTCGAAGATCCGTGCCCACCGGGATCGCCGAGAGGTGCCGACCACCAATTGGGTTGCGTTGATCTCTCGGGCAAATTCGAGCAGCGCCCCGGGCACATCGTCTCCGAGCACGGTGTGCAGCGAGGCGTCGAGACTATTCGCGAGTTCACGCAGCTTGGTCATTCGCACCTCGGACAGCCCTGCCAACCCGTCGCCGCGCACCACATGGACCACCATGAGTTCGGCCGTGGACTTCGATGCGATCCGAGATGCCCGCCGCACCAGTGTCTCTGACTCCGGCCCGCCGGTGACGGCCACGACGACGCGCTCGCGCGCTTCCCACATGTCCGTGATCTTGTTCTCCGCGCGGTACTTGGCCAGCGCGGTGTCCACCTGGTCGGCTAGCCAGAGCAATGCCAATTCCCGCAGGGCGGTCAGGTTTCCGGGTCGGAAGTAGTTGGACAGCGCCGCGTTGATCTTGTCGGACGCGTAGACGTTCCCATGAGAAAGTCTGCGGCGCAACGCCTCCGGTGTGATATCGATGAGTTCCACCTGCGACGCTTGACGAACGATCGAATCCGGGACCGTCTCCTGCTGTTCGATGCCGGTAATCTGGGCAACCACATCATTGAGGCTTTCCAGGTGCTGGACGTTGACCGTGGAGATCACGGAGATCCCCGCGTCGAGCAACTCCTCGACATCCTGCCAGCGTTTACGATTCTTGCTGCCTGGGGTATTGGTGTGGGCGAGTTCGTCGACCAAGACCACCTGCGGCCGGCGGGCCAACACCGCGGGTACATCGAGTTCGGCGAAGCTACCGCCACGGTACTGGACATAGCGCGGTGGAACGACTTCGATGCCGTCAAGCAGCGCAGCGGTTTTCGCTCGTCCGTGGGTCTCCACAACGGCGGCCACCAGGTCGGTGCCGCGTTCCACGCGTCGGTGCGCCTCGCCGAGCATCGCATACGTCTTGCCGACGCCCGGTGCCGCGCCTAGGTAGATGCGCAGCTCCCCGCGTTTGCGACGCTGGTCGGTGAGGCTGAGGTCGCTCACATCAATATCATCCACCCGCGGTGCTAGTTCGTGACCGGATACCTGTGGTCGAGTTCCAGGTTGAGCGCCAGCACGTTCACGGTTGGATCACCGAAGATGCCAAGGATGCGACCGCGCTGGTTGGCCTGCACAAGTTCATTGATCTGGCCCAGGCTCACATGTCGGGCTTTGGCCACCCGCGGGATCTGGAGGTCTGCGTAAGCCGGCGAGATGTCCGGGTCCAAGCCGCTGCCGCTGGCCGTGACAGCATCGGCCGGAACGTGCGGGCTGTCCGGGGCCGCCCCCCGAATGGGCACGACCATGCCGTTGGAATAATCCTCGCCGAACTTCGCGCACTCGACCCGAACGCCGTCGTAGAAGTCCACGAACGTTTGCGGCGTGGTAGCGCACGGCTCATTGATGCTGACGACCCTGGTCGGCCGGATAACCCCACCGCGCGTATCGCGTTGGCCGGTCACCGATAGCACCGACCCGACTCCACTTCCGGTGCAGAACGGCCGCGCTGCGTCCTGTTGGCTCAGACCCTCGAGCTTGGCGACCCCCGCGCTGCGAGAGCACACCAACGTGAGCAGGCTCGCCTTGAACCCGGCATCGGCCGGGCTGGCGCCGCCGGCCAGCTTGGCGGGATCACCGGGGGTGTCCACCACGCTCTCCGGTCCCAGATTGCTGCCGCCGCTCGACATCGCGTCATACCCGGCACTGGCCGCCGACGGCCGCGCCTGAAAGTACTGCGGCAGTGCGTTTCCGGCGGCATCGGTGAACTGCTGACCAATCAGTCTGCTGCCCACCGCTTTACCGCCGGCGGTGACGATCGAACCCTCCGCCTTGCCGTGTAAGCCTGGGACCAGGGCGGCCAGCCAAATGAGCAATGGGTAGCCGATACCGAGGATCACGGTGAAGACGAGCAGTGCACGCAGCGCCGCCCAGTGCTGGCGAACGGTGTTCGCGATTGTCATCTCAGGCCATCCCGGGAAGAAGTTGAACCAGTA
>JAVROZ010000678.1:0-3385 GCA_032162485.1 Mycobacterium sp. | reverse complement strand
CCGCGACCACCGCCTCAAACAGCTCCTGGCAGTGCGGGGATGGCGTGTGGTGCACAATCAGCAGCCGCGGCACCGGTTAAACGCCTCTCTTTGTGCTGAATTTGCGGCGCCACATGTTCTGTACCTGCTGGGCCGGAAGTAGGCGGTGCAGCAGCGGCAGGGCCGCGACCTGAGGCCCGATCGTATAGAAGAGCTTCAGTCGCTTTGCCGCAATGATCTTCTTCCACACTGCGTCGGCGAACACATCGGGCTGCACGAACTTGAAGTTGCCTTCGATTGCGGATGCGCCGGGGAGGAAATGCTGGCGGTACTGCTCCCGCAGCGGTTCAGGGATCGTCGCCCACTGCCGTGCATCGACCTCGGCCCCCAGCTCTATCATCGGCGTCTCGACGCCACCCGGTACAAGCTCGGTGACCTCAATGCCAAACGGCGCCAACTCCATCCGGAGGTGCTGAGTGAACGTCCTGAGCGCCGCCTTCGACGACGGATACGCGGAATACATCGGAATGGTGATGTAGACCTGCGCCGACGTCGTGTTGATGATGCGACCTTTGGACTGGCGCAGCAAAGGCGTCATCGCCTGCACCATCCGTACCGGTCCCCAGAAATTGACCTCGAACGCACGCCGGTACTCATCCATGTTTGCCGCTTCAATCACCCCTTCACGTGGCGAGTACCCCGCGTTGTTGATCAAGAGGTCGAGCGTGCCGCCAGTTTTTTCGCTGACCGATTTTGTTGCAGCGAAGACTTGATCGCGATCCGTCACGTCGCAAGCTAGTGGGTTGACGTTGGGCATACCAAACCACCGGGCTCGGTCAGGTGGGTTGTTCCGATATCCGGCGAACACAAGCCAACTTTCGCGCTGCAGTCGCAAGACAAGTGCCTCACCGATTCCCGTCGCGGCCCCGGTGATGAAAGCGGACTTCACCGTCCAAGCCTATAGTCATGCCGTTTGCCGCCTATAGCAGCCGCTTAGTCACCGGTGCGCTTCAGCTCGACCGCCGTCTTCATCGCCTCGCGTGCCCGGCGCCGGTCCCCCGCATAGTCGTAAGCCCGCGCCAACCGATACCAGCGACGCCAGTTATCGGGGTCGTCGTCCAGTTCGCTGCGCACGGCGTCGAACATCGCGTCGGCCGCGCCGCGCTCGATGCGTCCGGAGGCTCGGCGCGGTAGCGCGCTGGTGTCGAGTTCCATTCCGTCATCAGCGATCAGCCGGGCCAGCTTCTGATGAGCGAATCCCGCCCGCAAGGTCGCAATCATCGCCCAAAGGCCCAGGAAGGGCATCACCACGAGCGCCACCCCCAGTCCCACTGCGGCAGCCCTACCTGAACCGATCATCACCAGGGCGATACGGCCGAGCATGACGAAGTAAACGAGCATCGCCACACACAGGAAGGCGATGAGCAGCTGCAAACGTACCGAGCGCGTGCCGCTGGTCATTTCAGGTCGAGCAGCGGCTCAAGACCGACGGTGAGACCTGGGCGTTCTCGCACGTGCCGCACCGCTAACAACACACCGGGCACAAATGACGTGCGATCGAGGCTGTCGTGTCGAATGGTTAGCGTCTCCCCTTCGGTGCCGAACAGCACCTCCTGGTGGGCCACCAGTCCGGCCAATCGCACCGCATGCACCGGGATGCCATCGACATCGGCGCCGCGCGCTCCCGGCAGGCCGGTGCTGGTGGCATCGGGATTGGGCGACAAGCCTTTTCGCGCCTGCGCGATCAGTTTGGCGGTCCGCGTGGCAGTGCCCGAAGGTGCGTCAGCTTTATGCGGGTGATGAAGTTCGATGACTTCGGCCGAGTCGAAGAACCGCGCGGCCTGTTGAGCGAAATGCATAGACAAGACCGCGCCGATGGCGAAGTTGGGTGCGATCAGAACGGAAGTGTCGGGGCTGGCGGCAAGCCACGACTCGACCTGTTCGATGCGCTCGGCGGTGAAGCCGGTGGTGCCGACGACAGCGTGAATCCCGTTGTCTATCAGAAACTCCAGATTTCCCATCACCACATCCGGATGGGTGAAGTCGATAACGGCCTCGGAGCCGCCGTCGGTGAGCAGGCTCAGCGCGTCGCCGGCGTCCACCTGCGCCGAGAGGGTCAGATCATCGGCGTTCTCGACCGCCTGCACCATCGTTGCCCCGACCTTGCCTTTGGCTCCCAGCACGCCTACTCGCATGGCCTGAAGCTTAGTTGTCCACAGTTGCCGGTTTATCCACAACTGCCAACCTGACGGTGCGGCAACGGCGTACCCCCGCAATAGAATTCGAACATGCTTTCGATCGCGGTCCCGGCTGATGTGGCGGCACGCTACGCCGCACTCGATGCGGCGGTGGCCGGGATTCGCGATCTCAATCACGACGCCCTGGACCCTGTGGTGCGCGCACGCGCGCTGGAGCGCCTAGAAACCGCCCGCCGGCGCCAAGCCGTGGTCAGCCACGACATCATCCACAGCCTGACCGTCGAGGACCCCGCCCATATCGGCGGGCCGGTGCACCAAGTCGTGGCCGATTGGTGCCGCATCACCCCCACCGAAGCCCGCCGCCGCGTCAAAGACGCCGCACAACTGTCCCCGCGGGTCACCCTCACCGGCCAGCAACTCCCCCCAGAACTGCCCGCCACCGCCCAGCAGTGGCGCGAAGGCCTGCTCGATGCCGCCCACCTGCGCGTCATCCAAACGTTCATGCGTGAGCTGCCCACCGGCACCCCCACACCCATCGCCGAGCACGCCGAACAACTGCTGGCCCACCACGCCACCCAACTGCGCCCCGACCAACTCGACAAAGCCGCCCGACGCGCCGCGGTCCTGATCAACCCCGACGGACTATTCTCCGACGCCGACCGCGCCCGCCAACGCAGTTTCAGCTGGAGCGGCCAACGCACCGACGGCATGAGTGTGGGCACCGTGATCGCCACCCCCGAACTGCGCGCCAACATCGACGCCTGGCTGGCCAAATTCGCCGGCCCCGGCATCTGCAACCCCGACGACGACAACCCCTGCGTGCAGGGCGAGCCCACCGACGAAGCCGCCCGCACCGACACCCGCACCCCCGCCCAACGCCAACACGACGCCCTCAACGCCCTGGTCCGCGGCCAACTCGGCGACCCCACCCTCGGCCACCACAACGGGCTCCCCGTCACCGTCGTCGTCTCCACCACCCTGCAAGACCTCACCACCGCCGCCGGCCACGCCGTCACCGGCAGCGGCACCGTGCTGCCCATGCGTGACCTCATCCGCATGGCCAGCCGCGCACACCACTACCTCGCGGTGTTCGACGAACACTCCCAACGGCCGCTCTACCTCGGCCGTAGCCGCCGCATCGCCACCCCCGACCAACGCCTAATCCTCTACGCCAGCGAACGCGGCTGCACCCACCCCGGCTGCGACGT
>JAVROZ010000677.1:0-4810 GCA_032162485.1 Mycobacterium sp. | reverse complement strand
GGTCTCGACGTCGGAGCTGACGCCGGTGCCGCGGGTGCGGAAGATCGAGTCCATCTCGTCGAAGAACACGATCACCGGTGTCCCCTCGGACGCCTTTTCCCGGGCGCGCTGGAAGATCAGCCGGATGTGGCGTTCGGTCTCGCCGACGAACTTGTTCAGCAGCTCGGGGCCCTTGATGTTGAGGAAGTACGACTTCGCCTCGCGAGCGTCGTCGCCACGAATGTCGGCCATTTTCTTGGCCAGCGAGTTTGCCACCGCCTTGGCAATCAAAGTCTTGCCGCAACCGGGCGGGCCGTAGAGCAGCACACCCTTGGGCGGGCGCAGGGCGTACTCGCGGTAGAGGTCCTTGTGCAAGAACGGCAGCTCGACGGCGTCGCGAATCTGCTCGATCTGACGTGTCAGACCCCCGATGTCCTCGTAACTGACGTCGGGCACCTCTTCCAATACCAGGTCCTCGACCTCAGCCTTCGGAATGCGTTCATAGGCGTAGCCGGCTTTGGTGTCGACCAGAAGCGAGTCGCCGGGCCGCAGCCTGCGGGGTCGGGTGTCGTCGTTGAGGGCGTCGGGGTGCCCGTCCGGCAAATCCTCTGCGACCAACGGTTCGGCCAGCCACACGATGCGCTCCTCGTCGGCGTGGCCGACCACCAGGGCTCGGTGACCGTCGGCCAGAACCTCGCGCAACGTCGAGATCTCGCCGACCGACTCGAAGGTCCCGACCTCAACGACCGTCAGCGCCTCATTGAGGCGGACGGTCTGCCCCTTCTTCATGGTCGCGGTCTCGATGTTCGGCGAGCACGTGAGCCGCATCTTGCGGCCCGAGGTGAACACGTCGACCGTTTCGTCGTCGTGGACACCAAGCAGCACGCCATAGCCGCTAGGCGGCTGCCCTAACCGATCGACTTCCTCCCGCAATGCCAACAGTTGTTGGCGCGCCTCTTTAAGAGTTTCCATTAATTTCGAATTGCGAGCCGCAAGCGAATCAATTCGGGCTTCGAGTTGATGAACATCTCGGGCAGAGCGCGCCGGGTTCTGGTGTGCAGCCGCGTTGTCGAGCTGGTCGCGTAGCGCCGCGGCCTCACGCCGGAGCTGTTCGAGTTCTGCAGCATCTTCGCTGGACAGGGGGATATCGCTTGGGGTCTTGAATGCTTCAGAACGCTCTGATTCACCCATGTTGCGCTCCTCTCCCGCACCAGGAATGGCGTGGCGGATACTTCAACGCTACCGGCCATCTCCGTTTGATGCGCGTAGTCAAATGCCGTTTAAAAGTTACAACTTGGGTCACGCTGGTAATCTCGGCTTCTACTCGGCCCGAGCGAAAGGACCTCTGTGACCGCGAAATCCCTAGCCACAGGCGTTCCGGCTGCCGCGGCGACGGGTGCCTCAGGCCCGAATGTGACTTCCGTTGCATTCGATTACCAATCCTCATTTCGCCGCTAGCTGGGCCTGCCGCTGGATGTCCGGAAACGTCTGCGTAACACTGGCTGCCGTCATCGCCCTGACGACGGTATCGCTCACGGGATGTTCGCATGACGCGGCGAGGCGAATGGACTCGGCTGACTCGTCGTTACCGGCGGCAACCTCGAGCGCCCCGGAGTTACCGAACGCCCCGCTGCCGCCACCCGAAGCGCTCACCGATGTGCTGTCTCGCCTCGCCGACCCCGCTGTGCCGGGCAGCGAGAAGCTGAACCTCGTAGAAGGCTCCACCCCAGAGACCGCCTCCGCCCTCGACAGGTTCACCAACGCCACGCGCGACGGCGGCTACTTGCCCATGACTTTCGCGGCCAACAACATCGCCAGGTTGGCCAAGGACTCATCGAAGGTGACGGCGACGGTCGTCGTCACCACCGCCAATCCGGAGCGCCGCGACTTCACCTTCCCGATGGAGTTCAACTCGTTCCAAGGCGGTTGGCAGCTATCTCGGAAGACCGCAGAAATGCTGCTTGCCTTGAGGAATTCCCGCAGTTCGACAACCGCTCCGCCGCCGTCCGCCCCCGAGCCGGCGCCGGCGCCGGCGCCGAACTTACCGCCCGCCCCGCAACCCAGCCCCGAGCCGGGCCCGACCCCGACCCCGACTCCCTGATGTGGATTGGTTGGCTCGAGTTCGATGTGTTGCTGGGCGACGTGCGGTCACTCAAGCAGAAGCGGTCGGTGATCCGGCCCGTCTTCGCCGAGCTGCAACGCAAGTTCAGTCTGTCGGCCGCCGAGATCGATAGTCATGACCTGCACCGAAGGGCGGGCATCGGCGTCGCCATGGTGTCGGCCGATCGCGGGCACGCCGTCGATGTGCTCGATGCGGCCGAGCGACTGGTCGCCGCGCATCCGGAGTTCGAGTTGCTGAGTGTTCGACGCGGCCTGCAGAAGAGTGAGGATTAGTCGTCGCGGCCCACGCGCTTGCGGCCCAGCGGCGCCGGAGCGACCGCGCCGGGCGCTAGTCGGCGCGTGGCAATCAAAATCGCCGTGTGCCCTCGCATCGAATGCTGCGGCCGCACGGCCAGTCCGACGACGTTCCAGCCGCGCTGCAGCGTCTCCCACGATCTTGGTTCGGTCCAGCACTGCTGAGCCCGAACGGCTTCGACCACCTTCGACAGCTGGGTGACGGTCGCGACGTAGATCAGCAGCACACCACCGGCGACCACCAGCCGCGACACCGTGTCCAGGACCTCCCAAGGCGCCAGCATGTCCAGCACCGCCCGGTCGAAGGACTCGTCGGGCAGTTCGGAGTGGGTGAGGTCGTTGACGATGAGTTGCCAGTTGCTCGGTGCCGTGCCGTAGAAGTTGCTGACGTTGCGCCGGGCGTGTTCGGCGTGATCGGCGCGCTGTTCGTATGAGACCACCTGCCCCTGCGGTCCCACCGCACGCAGCAGGGACAGGGTCAGCGCACCGGATCCGGCGCCGGCCTCCAGGACCTGGGCGCCGGGGAAGATGTCACCCTCGTGCACGATCTGCGCGGCGTCCTTGGGGTAGATCACCTGCGGCCCGCGGGGCATCGACATGACGTAGTCGACCAGCAACGGTCGCAGCACCAGAAAAAGTGCGTTGTTGCTGGATTTGACCACACTGCCCTGGTCCAGGCCGATCAGCGAGTCGTGCGCGATCCGGCCCCGATGGGTGTGGAACTCCGCGCCGGGAGTGAGCGAAATCGTGTAGTGACGGCCCTTGGCGTCGGTGAGCTGGACGCGCTCGCCGACGGCGAATGGACCGGTTGCTGACACGGCGTCCAGCGTGCCAGCCGACTCGCCGAAGCCGGTGCTCGGGGTTGTCGGTACCCAGTCCTAGGCTGCGAATATGGCCGCACCCCAGGCGGAAGTGCACAGCGCGAGACCGGCGCTGTCACCGTCGCGGGCCGCGGATTTCAAGCAGTGCCCCCTGCTGTACCGATTCCGGGCGATCGACCGACTGCCCGAGGCGCCGTCCACCGCGCAGCTACGGGGGTCTGTGGTGCACGCGGCGCTCGAGCGGCTCTACAGCCTCCCGGCCGTCCAGCGTGGCCCAGACACCGCCCGGTCGCTGGTAGACGACGTCTGGGACCAGGTGATCGCCAGCGAACGCGGCCTGGTCGGTGAACTGGACCCCGACCAACGAACCCAGCTGCTCGACGATGCACGTGCGTTGTTGTCGGGCTACTACCGGCTCGAGGACCCGACGCGGTTCGATCCGCAGGGCTGCGAACAGCGGGTGGAGGTTGAACTGGCCGACGGCACGTTGCTGCGCGGCTACATCGACCGGATTGACGTCGCCGCTACCGGCGAACTGCGGGTCGTCGATTACAAGACCGGCAAGGCCCCGCCGGAAGCGCGGGCGCTGGCCGAGTTCAAGGCCATGTTCCAGATGAAGTTCTACGCGGTGGCGCTGCTTCGTTCGCGTGACGTGCTACCCACCCGGCTGCGGCTTATCTACCTGGCCGACGGCCAAATGTTGGACTATTCACCGGATCGCGACGAACTGCTGCGATTCGAGAAAACGCTGATGGCGATGTGGCGCGCGATCCAATCCGCGGGCCAGACAGGCGATTTCCGGCCCCGCCCGTCACGGCTGTGCGACTGGTGCTCCCACCAAGCGCACTGCCCCGCGTTCGGGGGGACGCCACCGCCGTATCCGGGCTGGCCTCAGGACGCGCGCACCCAGGCGGCCGTGCCTCCGTCCCAACCGGCGGCATGACCGGTTGCTACTACCGTCGCCTCCCCGCGGACGGCGAGTATCAATCGTTTGTACCCACGGACTACACCCGCAGCAACTGGAATCCCGAAATACAGCACGGCTCACCCCCGTTGGCTCTGCTGACCAAGCTGATCGAAGAACTGTCCGATGGGTCCGGCCTGCGGGTCGGCCGACTCAGCCTCGACATCCTCGGCGCGATTCCGGTCACCCCGATAAAGACCCGAGCGTGGGTAGAGCGTCCGGGTGCGCGCGTGGCAATGATGGTTGCGGAGTTGATCGCCGACCGTCCGGTGGCGCGGGTGAGCGCGTGGCTGATGGCGATCGCCGACACCGCTCACGCGGCATCGGACCGCTACCCACCCCTGGTAGAGGGACCGGCCGAACCACTGCCGGCCGTCTTCGCCGACGCCGGTGGTTATTTCGACGCCCTCGACTGGCGTCCGCAGAACAGCCAGGGACAGCCCGCAGACGTGTGGTGGTTCAGGCCCACCGCGCACATCGTCGACACCGAGCCGACGACGGCGCTGCAGCGCCTTGCCGCGGTGGTGGATTGCGCGAACGGCGTCGGCGCGATCCTTGACCCGACAGAATATTTCTTCATGAACACCGACACGGTCGTGCACCTGCATCGCCTTCCGACAGGCGAGGATTT
>JAVROZ010000676.1:0-6739 GCA_032162485.1 Mycobacterium sp. | reverse complement strand
TGGTACCTCGGGAGAGCGAATGACTGTGCCTACCGCAAGCAGAATCCCCCGCCTGATCGAGCAGTTCGAGCACGGACTCGACGCGCCGATCTGCCTGACCTGGGAGCTGACCTACGCCTGCAACCTGGCGTGCGTGCACTGCCTGTCGTCGTCGGGCAAACGCGACCCTAATGAATTGTCCACGCGGCAGTGCAAGGACATCATCGACGAACTGGAACGCATGCAGGTGTTCTACGTGAACATCGGTGGGGGCGAACCCACTGTGCGACCGGACTTTTGGGAACTGGTGGATTACGCCACCGAACACCACGTGGGCGTGAAGTTCTCCACCAACGGCGTCCGCATCACCCCCGAGGTGGCCGCGCGGCTGGCCGCCAGCGACTACGTGGACGTCCAGATCTCGCTCGACGGCGCGACCGCAGAGGTCAACGACGCGGTTCGCGGACCCGGGTCCTTCGACATGGCAGTGCGCGCGCTGGAGAATCTGGCGCAGGCCGGGTTCAAAGACGCCAAGATCTCCGTCGTGGTCACCCGGCACAATGTCGGCCAACTCGACGCATTCGCCGCGCTTGCGGACCGATACGGCGCCACGCTACGGATCACCCGGCTGCGCCCGTCGGGACGCGGCGCAGATGTCTGGGAAGAGCTGCATCCCACCGCCGCTCAGCAGGTCGAGCTGTACGAGTGGCTGGTCGCCAAGGGCGAGGGGGTGCTGACCGGAGACTCGTTTTTCCACCTGGCGCCGCTGGGTTCCGCCGGGGCATTGGCCGGCCTGAACATGTGTGGTGCCGGCCGCGTGGTCTGCCTGATCGACCCGGTCGGTGACGTCTACGCCTGCCCGTTCGCCATCCACGACCGCTTCCTGGCCGGAAACGTACTCGACGACAGCGGTGGCGGGACTGGCTTCGACAACGTGTGGAAGAACGCACCGCTGTTCCGCGAGTTGCGGGAACCGCAGTCGGCGGGGGCGTGCGGCAGCTGCGGGCACTACGACAGCTGCCGTGGCGGCTGCATGGCGGCCAAATTCTTCACCGGCCTGCCGCTGGACGGTCCGGACCCAGAATGCGTGCAGGGTTACGGAGCGCCTGCGCTGGCGACCGAGCGTGCGACACCAAGGCCGCGCGTCGACCATTCCCGCGGAAAACGGGTCAGCACGCCGGTTCCCCTGACCCTGTCCATGCGGCCACCGGCGCACCCGCCGGTCCGGCTGTGCAACGAAAGCCCCGTATAGCGTGGCCGACGAATGGTTTGAAACAGTCGCTATTGCACAGCAACGTGCTAAGCGAAGGCTTCCGAAATCCGTCTATTCGTCTTTAATTTCGGCGAGCGAAAAAGGAATCACCGTCGCGGACAATGTCGCGGCGTTCAGTGAACTCGGTTTTGCCCCACATGTGGTCGGGGCCAGCGAAAAGCGCGACTTGTCGACCACCGTGATGGGGCAAGATATTTCGATGCCGGTGCTGATCTCGCCGACCGGCGTGCAGGCAGTCGATCCGGACGGCGAGGTCGCCGTTGCGCGGGCCGCGGCTGCCCGCGGCACCGCGATGGGGTTGTCGTCGTTCGCCAGTAAGCCGATCGAGGAGGTCATCGCCGCCAATCCCAAGGTCTTCTTCCAGATCTACTGGCTCGGCGGCCGGGACGCGATAGCGCAGCGGGCCGAGCGGGCGCGCGCGGCCGGAGCGGTCGGCCTGATCGTCACCACCGACTGGACGTTCTCGCACGGGCGCGACTGGGGCAGCCCGAAGATCCCCGAAGAGATGAACCTGAAGACGATTCTGCGGCTCTCCCCGGAGGCGATCACCAAACCGCGCTGGCTGTGGAAGTTCGGCAAGACGCTGCGGGCGCCTGACCTGCGCGTTCCCAACCAGGGGCGACGCGGCGAGCCCGGCCCGCCGTTCTTCGCCGCGTACGGCGAATGGATGGGAACACCCCCGCCGACCTGGGAAGACATCGCGTGGCTGGCCGAACTCTGGGGCGGGCCTCTGATGCTCAAGGGTGTGATGCGCGTCGACGACGCCAAAAGGGCAGTGGATGCCGGTGTTTCGGCGATCTCGGTGTCCAACCACGGCGGCAACAATCTGGACGGCACGCCCGCGTCGATCCGCGCCCTGCCCGCGGTGGCGGCGGCCGTCGGCGATCAGGTGGAGGTCTTGCTGGACGGCGGCGTGCGCCGGGGGAGCGATGTCGTCAAAGCGGTGGCGCTGGGAGCACGCGCGGTGATGATCGGGCGCGCCTACCTGTGGGGTCTGGCCGCGGCCGGCCAACCCGGTGTCGAGAACGTTCTGGACATTCTGCGCGGCGGCATCGATTCGGCGCTGATGGGGCTCGGGCACTCCTCGATCCACGATCTCGGTCCACACGACATCCTTATTCCCGCCGGGTTCACCCGCGAGTTGGGTGCCTGAAACTGGTCTGAAATGGGTCTGAAACGGGCGTGAAACTGGCCTGAAACTGGCGTTGCAGCCGTGGCGAACGAGCAAGAATTCGGCGCTGAATTAAAGCGCCGGAAAAAAATATTCGATAGTTAAGGCAACAAACGGTGCACGCCAGGTGAATTCGTCCTACCATCGGCGAGTGCCCGTACTCGGCGAACTGGGGAGTGCGACGTCGAGCCAACTAGAGTTATCTCCCTCTACGTCAATAATCATTCCCCTGGGTTCCACTGAACAGCATGGCCCGCACTTGCCATTGGATACCGACACCCGGATCGCGACGGCAGTCGCCCGGGGCGTTGCCGCGCGTCTGGACCGGTCGCACCAGCCATGGCTGGTGGCGCCCGCCATCTCCTACGGCGCCAGCGGTGAGCACCAGGATTTCGCCGGAACGATTTCCATCGGCGCCGAAGCCTTGACGACGCTGCTGGTGGAGTACGGCCGGTCGAGCACCTGCTGGGCCCACCGTCTGGTCTTTGTCAACGGTCACGGCGGCAATGTCGGCGCTTTGAGACGCGCGGTAAGCCTGTTGCGATCCGAAGGCCGCGACGCCGGCTGGTGTCCCTGCGTGGCCTCCGGTGCTGACGCTCACGCCGGCCACACCGAAACATCGGTGTTGCTGCATATTTCACCCGCCGAGGTGCGCACCGACCAATTGCTGGCCGGCAACGAGGCGCCGCTGCGTGAGTTGCTACCGTCGATGCGTCAGGGCGGGGTCGCCGCGGTGAGCCCGATCGGCGTGCTGGGGAACCCGACCACGGCCACCGCAGTCGAGGGGAGGCGGATCTTCACCGAGATGGTCGACGATTGCGAGCGGCGCATCGCCCGGTGGACCCCCGAGCCGGACGGGATGCTCGTCACATGACGCAGACCCGACTGCCTGACGGGTTTGCAGTGCAGGTCGATCGTCGAGTGCGGGTGCTCGGCGATGGCAAGGCTTTGCTCGGCGGCTCGCCGACCCGGTTGCTACGCCTGGCGCCGGCGGCCCAGAGCCTGATCTCCGATGGCCGTGTCAAGGTTCACGATGAGGTCAGCGCCCAGTTGGCCCGCACCCTGTTGGACGCCACGGTGGCCCATCCGCGCCCGGCGACGGGTCCGTCACATCGCGATGTCACGGTGGTCATACCGGTGCGAGACAACGCAATCGGCGTTCGGCACCTGGTAGCTTCACTGCGCGGACTGCGGATCATCGTGGTCGACGACGGCTCCTCGTGCCCGGTTGAGCTGGAAGACTTCGCCGGCGCCCACTGCGCCATCGAAGTCCTGCACCACGTCCGCAGCAGGGGCCCGGCAGCGGCCCGCAACACCGGCCTGGCCGCCTGCACCACCGACTACGTTGCGTTCCTGGATTCCGACGTGGCGCCGCGGCGCGGTTGGCTGGAGGCCTTGCTCGGTCACTTCTGCGATCCCACCGTCGCGCTGGTCGCGCCCCGCATTGTGGGCTCGGTGCAAAGCGAGAACGTGATCGCCCGCTATGAGGCGGTGCATTCGTCACTGGACCTGGGGCTGCGGGAGGCGCCGGTACTGCCGCACAGCTCGGTGTCCTATGTGCCCAGCGCGGCAATCGTCTGCCGCGCCGCGGCGATCCGGGAAGTCGGCGGATTCGACGAAACAATGCACTCGGGGGAAGACGTCGACTTGTGCTGGCGGCTTGTCGAAGCGGGCGCGCGGCTGCGATACGAGCCGATCGCGCTTGTCGCTCATGACCATCGGACCGAGTTGCGGCGCTGGATCACGCGCAAGGCGTTTTACGGTGGTTCGGCGGCTCCGCTGTCGGTGCGGCACCCGGACAAAACCGCACCGGTGGTGATTTCCGGGTGGACCCTGGCGGCCTGGATCCTGGTCTCGATCGGTTCCGGGCTTGGCCAGCTGGCGTCGATAGTCATCGCCGTGCTGACCGGTCGCCGGATCGCCAAGGCCATGCGCAGCGCTGAAACATCGTTGTCGGACGTGATCGTGGTCGCGACCCGCGGGCTGTGGTCGGCGGCGCTGCAACTGGCATCCGCCATCTGCCGGCACTACTGGCCGGTGGCACTTCTCGCGGCGATCCTGTCGCGGCACTGCCGACGGGTCGTGTTGATCGCGGCGGTTGTGGATGGTGTGGTGGACTGGCTCCGCCGTCGCGATGCCGTCGACGGCGATGCCGAACCGATCGGTTTGCTGACTTTCCTGTTGCTCAAGCGGGTCGATGACCTGGCCTATGGGATCGGCCTGTGGTACGGGGTGGTTCGCGAACGCAACATCGGTGCGCTCAAGCCGCAGATTCGGATGTAACGGCCCACCTTGTCTGCAGCCGCCCGGCACAGCGATGTATTGGTGGTGGGTGCCGGCAGTGCCGGTTCGGTTGTTGCCGAACGTCTTTCCGTCGATCCCAGCTGCACGGTGACCGTCCTCGAAGCGGGTCCGGGCCTCAGCGATGCGGATCTGCTGGCCCGAACCTGCAACGGGCTGCAACTGCCGATCGGAGCGGGCAGCCCGTTGGCGATGCGCTATCTGACGACGCTGACCGACCATCCGGCACGACGGCTGCCGATCGTGCGCGGAGCGGCCGTAGGCGGTTCCGGCGCCGTCAACGGCGGTTACTTCTGCCGCGGGCTGCCCGACGACTTCGATCGCCATCGGCTGCCCGGGTGGGCATGGACCGACGTCCTCGACCACTTCCGGGCCATTGAGACCGACTTGGACTTCGACACGCCCACCCACGGTGCCTCCGGCCCCATCCCGGTGCGTCGTACCTCCGACATGACAGGTGCTACAGCAACTTTCGTCGCCGCTACGCAGCGGGCCGGATTCTCCTGGATCGCCGATCTCAGCGATGTTGGAGCTGAGCTGCCCTCGGGCGTGGGTGCCGTGCCGCTCAACATCGTCGACGGCGTACGCACCGGTCCGGGAGCGGCTTTTCTGCTACCCGCGCTGAATCGACCCAACCTGACACTCCTGACCCAGACGTCGGCGCTGCGGCTGCGGTTCGCCGGCAGCACCGCCACGGGTGTTGAGGCCACCGGTCCAAATGGTCCCGTCATACTGAGCGCGGACCGAATTGTGCTGTGCGCCGGCGCGATTGCCTCGGCCCATCTCTTGATGCTCTCGGGGGTGGGGGATGAGGCGGCGCTGCGGGCCGCAGATGTGAAAGTTATTGCGGCACTTCCGGTTGGAATGCGTTGCAGTGACCACCCGGAATGGGTGATGCCTACCAGCTGGGAGGTGGCAGTGGATCGCCCAGTGCTCGAAGCGGTGCTGAGCACCACCGATGGCATCGAGATTCGGCCCTACACGGGAGGTTTCGTAGCGATGACCGGCGATGGAACAGCCGGGCACCGCGACTGGCCGCATATCGGTGTGGCACTGATGCGGCCACGGGCGCGCGGACGCATCACCCTGGTGTCACCGGATCCCCAAGTGCCGCCGCGGATCGAGCACCACTACGACAGCGAGCCCGCGGATGTCGCCGACCTGCGGGCGGGTAGCGAGCTTGCCCGCGAATTATGCAGTATCGCAACGCATATCGGACCCGCCGTGTGGGCGACTTCGCAGCACCTATGTGGCAGTGCCCCAATGGGTCTCGACGGTGACGCCTACGCCGTCGTCGACCACCGTTGTCGGGTACGGGGTTTGGAGAAACTATGGGTGATCGACGGTTCGATCCTGCCGGTAGTGCCCAGCCGCGGTCCGCATGCCACGATCGTGATGCTCGGACACCGCGCTGCGGAGTTTGTCAGGTGACGCTCCGATCAGGCAGGGGTCGCCTCCTGGGCCGCAACCCCAGCCCACCGATTGGCCGGGGTTGGCTCAGCGGCCGGTGCTGCCCGCGTCGCCGCCGTTGCAGGCAAGGCCGTTAACGGGGTAGCTGCGCCGGCCGGCGATGTCGCCAACGGCGAAACCGAGCTCTCCGCGGATAACGCCGGGCTCGCCGACAACGGCTGGATCGGCTGGCGCCCCAATAGTGCCCCCGACCCCGCTGGCACTGTTGACCCCGCCATAACTGCCGATCCTGCCGCTGCCGTCGAGCTCCCCGGCGCCCCAGCGGAACCCACTGACCCCACCGCTACCGCGGCTGCCGGTGGGGGCCCCATTTTCGCCGAACTGTATGCCGTCATTGGCGCCGTCATGCTGGTGACGGGCCCGTGCGTGCCGCCGCCCGTCAGCCCGCCGACCAGGGCTTGACCGGGCGCAGTGGCCGCAGTGAGGCCTTGCTCGAGAGTCTGCACGGTCGAGTTGTTCACCGCCTCGGTAAGCGCATACTGCTCTGCCCCGGAACTCATCAGCGCTACGAACTGGTTGTGGAACATCGCCGCCTGGGCGCTGAG